>CALKDE010000208.1 GCA_938082955.1 uncultured Pseudomonadales bacterium | reverse complement strand
AGGCACGTCAACCTGAGTAAACTGTTTATAGGAATCGACTTGTATAGATAAGAGGTAAGGGATATCCATCGCACTTGGCAATTTGCCGAAGTTCTTACGGATACGTTTTTTCTCTGTATACGAATAGGCCATTGGTGTGTTCCTAGCGTTGTGTTCTATTGGCATTAACTACTAGCAGAATTTTTCTGCGATTTGCATGACCCGTGCCTTAACGACTTGGCCAATGCGCGGCGATTAAGCCGGTCTACTTTTACTCGAAATTACAACAAACTAACGCCAGGTGCGTTGAGGCACCCGGCGCTTGTTGTTTTGTAGCAATCTCTTACTACTTAAGCTCAACGGTTGCGCCAGCTTCTTCCAAAGCTTTCTTGGCTTCATCCGCTTCTCCCTTAGGAGCAGCTTCTTTAATAGTTGATGGCGCGCTATCAACTAATTCCTTAGCTTCTTTAAGACCTAGACCAGTGATGCCGCGTACTGCCTTAATGACGTTCACTTTCTTTTCACCAATAGAGGCTAGAATGACATCGAATTCAGTCTGCTCTTCTGCTGGCGCAGCATCGGCTGCTGCCGCTGGAGCTGCAGCAACTGCAGCTGCTGCTGAAACACCAAATTTTTCTTCCATTGCTTCAACCAGTTGAACTACGTCCATTACTGACATGTCTGCAATTGCTTCTAATACATCTTCTTTGGAAAGAGCCATGACTCTTGTCTCCTACTTTCTTTAAATTAATTTAAGTTGTTTTCTAACTTTCTACTACTTCTACAATTTCTAAACTGTTACGAAGGAACTAGGCTGCTTCCTGTTTCTGGTCTCGAACTGCTGCAACAGCACGTGTTGCTTTCGAGGGAACCTCTATCATGGTTCTGGCGAGCTTCGTTACAGGCGCTAACATAACGCTCATAAGAATGGACAGCGCTTGATCGTGAGTCGGCAACTTGGCCAACACGTCGATCTGATCAGCATCCAATAACTTGCCACCTACAGAGAGTGCTTTGATCTCGAAATCTTTTTTCTGTTTGGCAAAATCCTTCAGCACGCGTGCAGCGGCGCCAGGGTCTTCCTCTGAGAATGCAAGAATCGTAGGACCGACTAAAACTTCCTGAATGCATTCGAATTCAGTACCTTCAACTGCTTTCTTAAGCAGTGTGTTTCTTACAACACGAAGATAAACATTATTCGCTCTAGCATTCTTTCGAAGCTCAGTCATATCACTAACGGTTACACCCCGATAATCGGCGAGTACCGCAGACAATGCACTGTTAGCAGCCGTATTGACTTCCGAAACAATTTGTTTCTTATCTTCTAGTCCAATAGCCACTAGCTAAACTCCTTAATATGGTCGATTTCTCGACCGCGATTTAGCATGACACTTTCGCGCCATGCCCTTGCTATTCGGTGATTGAAATCTAGCGATACACTAGATTGGGCTTCACCATCTGCGTAGGAAATTAAGCGAGCCAACCCAAATTGGGCGGTCACACCTACGGTCTTTGACAGCTTCGCTTTCGCGAAACCCCAAAGTCTGTTGAAGAGAGAACACTCTCTTCGAATCTTTTACTTGTAAACGGAAATCTCTTTCCTGATGTTAAAGAAGCTCTAGAGATGACTGGTCAATCTGCAGCCCAGGACCCATCGTCGAAGAAAGAACAACCTTCTTTATGTAGACACCCTTAGCTGCAGATGGCTTAGCCTTCTTTAGGTCTGCCAATAGCGCTTCAAGGTTCGCCTTAACCGCAGGGGCTTCAAAGCCCACTTTCCCGATCCCGCCATGAACGATACCGTTCTTGTCAGTCCTGTATCGAACCTGACCGGACTTGGCATTCTTAACTGCAGTTTCTACGTCTGGCGTAACTGTTCCGACCTTAGGGTTAGGCATCAAACCTCTTGGACCTAGAACCGTTCCGAGCTTGCCCACTACACGCATAGCGTCTGGTGTTGCAATAACTACATCGAAGTCCAAGTTTCCTGCCTGAATGGATTCCGCCAGATCATCAAAGCCCACCACATCGGCACCGGCAGCCTCCGCCTTTTCGGCATTTTCGCCCTGAGCGAATACTGCGACGCGGACGTCTTTGCCTGTGCCGTTGGGTAGAATTGTGGAACCGCGAACAGCTTGATCCGATTTACGCGCATCGATGCCGAGGTTCACACAAACGTCTAGAGACTCGCTGAATTTCTTTGAAGCAAATTCTGTGATTATCGCAACAGCTTCTTCAACTGAGTAGGCTTTGCCTGCCTCAACCTTTTCCGCTACTTGCTTTTGTTTTTTGGATAGTTTGGCCATGTTACTCCACTCCCTCGACTTCTATGCCCGCGCTGCGCGCGCTGCCTGCAAGTGTGCGAACCGCAGCATCCATATCAGCAGCAGTAAGATCAGCCATTTTCTGGGTCGCAATTTCTTCTAACTGTGCACGGTTTACTTTGCCCACTTTTTCAGTGTTTGGACGTCCACTTCCTTTCTTAAGGCCGGCTGCTTTACGCAGTAGCACAGAAGCCGGAGGCGTCTTCGTAATGAAGGTGAAGCTACGATCTGCATAAACAGTGATAACCACTGGAATAGGCAGTCCAACCTCAACGCCTTGCGTCTGCGCATTGAATGCCTTACAGAATTCCATGATGTTTACGCCGTGTTGACCGAGAGCCGGACCAACAGGTGGACTTGGGTTAGCTTTTCCTGCGCCAACTTGCAGCTTTATATAAGCCAGTACTTTCTTAGCCATATCTTTCTCCTTTGGGTTCAAACGTTCGATTAAGCCTCGCAGCTAACCAAACTCCCCGGCGATTCATAACAAATATTAGTGAATCGACTTTGTTTTAAAAATGGGGTCAGAGTAAAATTTCCGCTAAATGCGGCTAAATATTCCCGTATTTACGCTGGAATTTTTACTCTGACCCCGACACTTCTAGCTCTTTTCGACTTGCCCGAACTCAAGCTCTACCGGAGTCGCACGGCCGAAAATTAATACTGCAACGCGTAATCTGCTCTTCTCGTAGTTAACTTCCTCAACCGTACCGGTGAAGTCATTAAAAGGACCATCTGTAACGCGAACCATTTCGCCAGGTTCATAGATCGTCTTGTGAGTTGGAGCCTCTTCGCTATCCTCCATTCTTTGGAGGATCTTATTCGCTTCTTTATCGGTTATCGGGGCAGGTCTCTCTGCCGTGCCGCCAATAAAGCCCATCACTCTGGGCGTGTCCTTAACCAAGTGCCAAGTATCGTCGTTTAGTTCCATATGAACCAAGACGTAACCGGGAAAGAATTTGCGCTCACTCTTTCGTTTCTGACCACCGCGCATTTCTACAACTTCTTCGGTAGGCACCAACACTTCATCGAAGTAATCCTCCATTTTTCGAAGAGCAATTCGCTCTCCCAATGCAAGCATCACTTTCTTTTCATAGCCTGAATAGGCATGAACTACGTACCAGCGCTTTGCCATTTTTTGCCTCTAGCCGATCATCGATGAAATAACGCTGTTTAATCCCCAATCCAGTAACCATAGAATAAAAGCTACAATGAATATGACGATAAGGACTACGATCGTAGTCTGCGTTGTTTCTTGTCTTGTTGGCCAAACAACTTTTCTTATTTCAACTCGCGCATCTAGGCATAAGTTGACAAAAGCGCGCCCGCGAATAGTCTGAGCGCCAATCCATCCGGCCACGCCGGCAGTTACAAGCAAGCCTAGCGTTCTAACTAATAATGATTCCGTCGCGAAATAAGAGTTAGCATAAATAGCGCCAGCCACAATCGCCGCTACGACCGCCCACTTGACCAAATCTAATTTACCGTCTTCGCCTGCTATTTTTTCGGACATACTATTTACTATTTCTCTTAGTGCTAAATATCTAGTTAACAAC
This sequence comes from uncultured Pseudomonadales bacterium, assembly GCA_938082955.1. GTDB lineage: Bacteria > Pseudomonadota > Gammaproteobacteria > Pseudomonadales > Pseudohongiellaceae > UBA9145. The sequence goes on along the minus strand of CALKDE010000208.1, from coordinate 450 downwards.
CACCGACAGTGACCTTATCTCTGCCTTCCCTCTTCCCTATGGCTTGCGGAAGAATTCCTGCCTTTAGTTGGCAGGCCAGGAGGGAATCGAACCCCCAACCTGCGGTTTTGGAGACCGCTGCTCTGCCAATTGAGCTACTGGCCTACTGTTTCTCTAAAAGTCATCGGTGTTTCTTATTCTCGTTGGTAATTAAGGGTGGTCAATACGACCTTATTCTTCATTTACTTCTAACGAAATAGCGTAAAAACACTAAAGACGACTTGGCCGAAGCACCCTTTTGAGTGCTTCGGCCAAGTAAGCAGTGTTTTGCGATTTTATTCGAATATCTTAGCTACAACGCCCGCCCCTACTGTACGACCACCCTCACGGATAGCAAAACGTAGGCCTTCATCCATCGCAATTGGATTAATCAAGGTAACAATCATGTTCACGTTGTCGCCCGGCATTACC
>CALKDE010000207.1 GCA_938082955.1 uncultured Pseudomonadales bacterium | reverse complement strand
GAGGAGCAGGATGGCGTGCTGGTACGTCATTGGCCCGCCGTAAATGCTGATGTTAACCAGAATTTATCCTATTCAGTTCAATGGTTTAGCCTCGGTTTGTTAGTTCTTTTCGCAAGTTTGCTCGCCAGTAGCAACCTCTGGGCCCTGCTGCGCGGCAGCAAGCCCTAGAACAGCTATCTTTCCTGTCTAGCGCTAGAATTAACTGATTTTGGAACATTTCGAAAAATTAGCCTGTTTTCAGCCTCTTAACAGGACAGATCTGCCGATTATTCGACCCATTTCGCGTGCAGAAAATTCAACTAGTGGCCGAATAATGCTATTGTTCACAAGTCATTTAATAAACACTGAATGCAATTTTTATTATCATCAGATAGACGATCTAACCAGCTATTGAGGAGTACCATCATATGCGAATAATTTCCGCAAAATCACTGCTGAGCGGCATGGCAGTAGCAGCAGCACTGTCCATTCCGGGTGTATCGCTAGCACAATCGAGCGAAGTCACATTCCACAAGGATATTGAGCCAATTCTGCAGCGCAGCTGCCAGAACTGTCACCGTGATGGTGGCGCCGGCCCCATGCCTTTAGTGACTTATGACCAAGTCGCTCCTTTTGCCGGTTTGATCGAATACAAAACCGCATTGCGTGACCGTGCGGGTGCTATGCCTCCTTGGTACATGGAGAAGGACATCGGTATTCAGGAATTCAAAAATGATCCATCGCTTAGCGACGAAGAACTCGCACTGATCTCTACATGGGCGCGCAGCGGCACGCCAAAAGGCAACGAAGCCGATGCTCCCGATTCATTAGTTTTCAATGACAGTTTAAAGTGGAAGGCTGGCGAGCCTGATCTCGTTGTTGTCATGAACGAAGTCACGAAGCTAGCAGGTACGCCTGACTGGTGGGGTGAGATTGATTCCATGCCTACAAATTTGGAAGAAGATCGCTATATTAAGTCTGTCGAAGTTGTAGAAGTAAACGATGTCAACAATCAGGCCGGCACTGGTCGAGATACTGTCGGTGGCGCGTATATTTTCCACCATATGATCTGGAGTACAGCTCAGCTAGATGAGAACGGCGAACGTGGCCCTGGTTTTGCGATCCCATGGCCCGTGCATGAAGTAGGTAGAAACCCCGATATTTTTGACAACGATGCAGGTCGTCTTCTGAAGGCCGGATCATCCATCGTTTCCGACTCCGTGCACATGCACTCCAACGGTCGCGATACGACTGCTCACATGGAAGTCGGTTTCCGCTTTCACGATAAAGACTACAAGCCCAAGTATCAAACTGCTTTCATCGGTTTAGGTAACGGCGTAGATATCAGCATAACGGGTAACGCGAAAGATCAGGAGCTTCATGCCTATACTGTGCTAAATCAACACACCAAGGTTGTTACTTTCGAACCACATCTGCACGCTCCAGGCGAGCGAATGTGTCTCGAAGCTATCTGGGGCTACACGGTAGAAACTCTTTCCTGCGTTGGCTATGACCACAATTGGGTACGCGGCTATCCTTACGCTGAGAACGCTGCACCTCTTCTGCCTAAGGGTACTATTCTGCACATCGTTGGCTACATGAACAACACGGAGACTAACCCGAACGTTCCTGACCCACGTAACTGGCAGGGTTCTGGTAACCGCTCTGTAACGAACATGTTCATCGATTTAGGGATACGCGTTACATTAACTGATGATCAATTCTTCGAAGCTATGGAAGATAGACGTCAGGCTCTCGATTTGGGTCCTAACGATCACGTGATCGGCTGCCCTCTTTGTTTGGCACCTCTAGTTGCTCCTGTCGCAGACGCTGAAAGCACTGATGCAAACGACGTGGCTGGCAATTAAGCGAGGCTGTACTAGAAACATGACTAAACTAACTAGTAAAGCAATCAGCAGAGTTAACGCTGTGCTGATTGCCGTTTTTTTATTAGGCACTTCGAGCGTAGTTGTCGCTGATACGTTCCAGTATGGGCAACACGTTGAACCAGCCTACGAAGGCTGGCGCCCTAATGCAGATGGCACGTTCAGTTTCATGTTTGGTTACATGAATGAAAATTGGACAGAGCAGCCAGATGTGGCAATTGGAGACAGTAACTCTTTCTCTCCTGGGGATGCCGATCGAGGTCAACCAACCCATTTCCTTCCGCGTAGAAATCGTTTCACGTTTGAGGTCGTCGTACCTTCCGATTGGGGCGAGCGAGAGCTGGTTTGGACCCTGAACGTTAACGGAGTCGAGCGCAAAGCGTATGCGACACTAAAAGACGATTACCTTGTAGATAACATGGTTATCGCCTCAGAAACTGGTTCATTGGGTGCTGGCACTAGCAGCCCTGAATCCCGAGCTAACACCGCGCCCACTGTGACAATACAAGGTGATGATATGCGCACCGCACAAGTTGGCGAGGAGATAAACTTCGTAGCTCAAGTTATCGACGACGGTCTCCCTGCAGCTCGCAGAGAGAGCACCATCGAAGCAGGCGCTCTTATGCGTCGGATGATGCGCCCTCCAACACGCATCACAGTTGGCAAGGTAAATGGCCTGTTCTTATCCTGGAACAAGTATCGCGGCCCAGGTAATGTGACTTTTGATCCTCCAATGCCGAAGCCTTGGGAAGACACCCGAACGTCAGCGAACTCACCTTGGGGTGCACTTTGGCTGCCGCCTGAAGCGCCAGAGGATGGTTTACACGAAATCACTGTGACTTTTGACGAGCCTGGCACCTATATACTCTGGGGTCGTGCAGATGATGGTGGCCTCTATAACGACAGTTACATCACAGTAAATGTTAGCGAATAGCTAATAGACTGCAAAAAGGGGCGACATTCGCCCCTTTTTATTACCAAAAATTTGGTAGCCTTCGATAGTGAAAAATCAATATTGATACTCGTAGAGTTGATGCCAGACAACATCACGAGTGGTCCTAATCACTACTCTTGGAGCAGGGAAATGATAACAATAACAGACAACAAGAAACCATTATTGGGGAAAAGCATGCAGCGATACTCGAAAAACAAGGTCAAATGGCTTTCCGGATTGATTGTTTTTTTAATACTGGGCATGCAATCTGCTTCTGCACAACTCAGCTACCGCTCAGGTGCTGAAATAGAGCCTGGCTATGAGGGATGGCGCCCTAATGATGACGGAACATTTAGCCTGTTATTTGGATACATGAATGAGAACTGGGAAGAGCAACCTGACATTCAGGTTGGCGACAATAACTCTTTTACACCCGGTATTGCCGACCGGGGTCAACCTACCCACTTTCTGCCAAGGCGCAACAGATTCACGTTTGAAGTGGTGGTACCTTCTGATTGGGGCGACAAAGAACTAGTCTGGACCATTACGCACAATGGCGAGACTAACAAAGCCTACGGAACGTTAGTCCCAGATTATCTGATAGACAACATGGTGATAGCATCTGAAACTGGATCTTTAGGCGCAGGAACTAGCAGCCCGGAGTCCCGCGCAAATATTGCTCCTGTGGTCAGCGTCCAAGGCGAGACAGTTAACGGTTTGATTGTTAGAAATGCACAAGTTGGCGAAGAAATCATACTCATGACACAGGTCGCCGATGATGGCATGCCAAAGCCCCGCCGCCGAACTGTATCACAAGTTGAAACGAGTACTCATGATCGCATGATGCGACCACCACGCAGAACTACTGTCGGCAAGACTAACGGGCTGTTCCTTTCTTGGAACAAATTCAGGGGGCCCGGAGAAGTTAGCTTTGAACCCGCCCAAGTCAAACCTTGGGAAGATACCCGCACGTCAGCCAATTCCCCTTGGGGAGCTCTTTGGGTCCCTCCTCCGATTCCCGATGACGGCGTGTACGAGGTACGCGCGACGTTTTCAGAACCCGGCGAATATATTCTTTGGGCACGAGGTGACGATGGAGGTCTCTTTCACGATCAGTACGTCACTGTGAATGTTGCCCCCTAGATTAGGGGGTGTAGCCTTAGCGAGGTTCGGCGGAAGAGTCTAGTGGTTGTTCCCCCCGCTTATCTTCCAGTTTGATCGTAAAGGGCGGATCGTAGTTTGGCTGATCCTGATTGAGGATGATATTGGTACGCGGCGGCGTAACAAAACGGGTAGAAGAGCCAGCACCTATCGAATCTAGCACCCGCGCTTCTGACTCTTTAATCACCGAAGGCGACTGTGCCTCTGGGCCGAAAGAAAAACTAAAACTCCCTCTTATAAGACGGTCGTTCATTGCAAGAATAGCCCAGTCAGCGGTGTAATATATAGCCGCCGTCAATTCAGGAATAGTCCATAGGAATTTCTCTTGAATCGTGGGATCGTAGCGAAAATCAATATCCACCCAGTCTCGCAACTCATTACGAAGGGTCAATTTGACTAGGCGCACATCATAAGGGAACTCCAACTGGAGCTCCTTGGGCGCTTCGAGCAAGACACTATCATCTACAGGCACAGTTTCTGTTTCTATACTTATTCCTGTAATATCTTCGTCGTGGTGAGTCAGGTCAGCCTGAGGAGGCTGTGCGACGGCAGAATGCCATAGCCCAAATCCTAGGAGGACAATACTTAACTTCTGGAAAGAGTATGATTTCAATGCTATTCCACTTTAATCCCGCCCCTAGCAATAAAAACCATTACCAAGACAACGAAAAACTGATGTCGAAGAATATCATCGTCGACCATATTTGGGAAATATGACGGCGTGATTTACAAGAATTAGAAGGTTAATAATGCAAGATATAAATCTAGAAGACATACTCATAGGCCTCGAGAGCAGCGATACGAATAGCACACGATTCAGCGAGAATTGGTCACAGGGGCGTTCTGCATTTGGCGGCTTATCAGCCGCTTTTGCGGTCACAGCCATGCGCAAAAAATTAGCCCAGCCCCAAACCATTCGTTCATTAATGACCTCCTTTATTGCCCCCGTAATCCCCGGAGAGGTCAAAGTAGAAGCAAATATCCTACGTCAGGGTAAAAACGTCACGCAGTGTAGCGCGAACGTGATTTCAGGAGGGCAGGTCGCCCTGCAAGCCATGGCAGCATTTGGCAATTCTCGCGAAGCCTTCAAGCCAATCCCTGCAAATAATAAAGTCTTGCCGAGCAGAAATAGCGGTATAGCTTTTACTGACAACGCCAAGCGACTGCCACATTTTCTTCAGTATTTCGATGGCTGCTGGACCGGCGGCGGCATCCCTTTTTCTGGGAGCTACACACCTTATTTGAATATGTGGGTACGCCACAAGCAAGATGTCTCTCGCTTTCCTATCGAGAAACTAGTCGCAATAGCTGACATCCCACCGCCGGTTCTGCTTTCGCATTTTGAGAAGCCTCCCGTGCCGGCCAGCTCATTGACCTGGTCTTTGGACTTCGTCGAAGCGCCAGAAGAGATAACCGGCGAGTGGTTCTATATGGAGTTCGAGGTGGATGCCGCTGCCGATGGCTATTCACAGCAATCGGGCAAAATTTACGATGAACTGGGTCGTCTGGTTGCTCTTACGAGACAGTGCATGGTCTATTTTGGCTGATGGGTAGTGAAACTTATCTCTTTCGAAACATTCAATTATCAATTATCTAATAGAGTGCGATGGGGGTTTTTGCTAAGATAGAGGCTATGAACCAAAACAGATGGATTACGCAGTCGATGAACTTTTACGCATTCCACAGAAAAGTAAGTGTACTGCTGTTTGGCGCATTATTTGGTCTGCTAGCATCTAGCACATCACTGGCACAACATGGTCACGGAGTTCTGACCCCTGGGGTAACCTTCCCTCCAGATGATTCCGTACTTACTGAACCTCCGCAGATGATTACCATGAGCTTTAGAGT
>CALKDE010000206.1 GCA_938082955.1 uncultured Pseudomonadales bacterium | reverse complement strand
CCAGGTTGTGTAGGTGCGCCTGCCTCATCGCCACCTACATACATCAGAAATTGTATGCCATCGCCTACGCCGACAATCGGCGATGCCGGTCCTTGATAAGCTTGGAAACCCAGCCCGAAAGCTCGCGTGTAAAATTCATTCGCGCGATCTTTGTTAGCAAGAAAATTAGTAAAGTGACTAAGGTCTAATGAGCGAAACATGCCATCGGCTGATGCTTCTTCCGCGCGTTCACATAGGTCTCCAAATGCACCCGCCCCACCACAGTGATCAGCGCCATTCAATTGGTAGATCAAGCCTTCGATATCAGCGAAAAATAGCTCCTTTGTTCCCGAAGCTGCCCCCCCTTCACTCTGATCGCGAGTCCTAGTCCAGGATTGCATAGCAATGCCCAGAGAAGCTTGATTTGGACCCGGCTGGGCACGACGGGATACGCCTAGCGCATCTAGCTGATCGCGCACCGACTCCAGATCGAAATTTTCAACGCTTAGACCAATATGACTAAAGCCAGGCGTTTGGCCCGGCAGCAACGGCGACAATGAGAAGAATCTTGGCCCTTCGCCAATGCGCAAACAGACAGAATCGCCCTGCCGCGACTGGATACTTGCACCGAACAGATCCTGATAGAAGCGCATCGATCGCTCGACATTCGAAACCCGCATACCATAGCTGTGCAGTTTGCGCACCGCTATGGCTGAACCTGACTGTGCAAATAATGCAGGGCTGAGCGACAGTGCTGGAATTGCTTTAAGGAGGGTGCGGCGGCTAAGCATTGCCGATTTTCTGATCACATTCGATTGAGTCTTCATCGCCACTGTCCTCGCGCCTTTTATTGGTCGCGACATCATAGCTAGAGTCCAATGCTAGCGTCTACCTCGAGGCGAATTTAATTCGAAGCAACTACAGCTTGATTCAACTGTTATTCAATTCAACAGCGCCACCATCTTTCTGCCACTGCTCCATGCCACCCTTCAGGTGCACGATATTCTCGATACCCATGTTCTGCAGAGATTGTGTAGACAGCGCTGAACGCCAGCCCTTATTGCAATAGAGGACCAACTCCTTCGCCTTATCGAATTCGCTGCGGTAATAAGGACTCTCTGGATCTACCCAAAACTCCAGCATGCCACGAGGAATGTGCAAGGAACCGGCAATCTTACCTTCGCGTTTCACCTCGCGAACATCCCGCAGATCGATAATGACTACCGACTCGTCCAAATTCTCCAACCGCGCCTTTAGTTCGGAAGAATCTATAGCCTGTATCTGCTTTTCGGCCTCGGCAACTAACTGTTTGTAGCCCTTTTTTACATTCATTCTTAGCAATCCTTGTATCCAATTGAACTATTCACATTCACTATTCATACCACTAGCTAGTTGCAACCTTCTGACATTGAGTACGCCAAAAAGGAAATGCAACAGAACCATCTTCACTAATCCATTCCCCTACCCAATCGAAACCCTGAGCAGAGACGTTCGAAAAGATAAGTGTAGAAAATTCATTAAAATCTGTGCCCTTGGCAGTGCTGCGTTTCTTAAAAATAGAGCCCCGTTCTTCTGTTTGACGTTATTTGTCTTTCTCTTAGTATCGCTGATTTTTAGCTCAGAGCTGATTGCAAACTTCGGTTTAGTATCGAAGGGCGATCTAATCAAGCTCATCGAAAAACAACTACACAGTGACTCTCAAATGCTCACACGCTATTTAAACACCAGAAGCGTGAGCAAAATCGGATCATAGAATTCAGACTAACGGCGGGCAGACTTCACCAGAGCACCACCGCTGGACACCACCGCGCCGAACACATTGCCTGCAGAATCAACGGCCACGCCTTCAGGGTTTGAACCGGCAGGGTAAGCCTCTACAGTACCATCGATGAAGTAATCCACTATGCCATCTAGTAGGCTGCCAACGCGGACACCCGCATGCCATCCAGGATTCCTAGTATCATCGAATTCCGATTCGGAATCCGCTACATAGATTATGTCGTCGTCGGTTATGTAGATTCCGCTAGGTCGGCTGAAGGATTTAAACTCGCCTATATAGTTGCCGTTCAAATCGAATATCTGTAACCGATTATTTCCCCTATCACCCACGATCAATCGATTTCGAGAATCGATATCTAACGCATGAGGCGTCTTCAACTTGCCAGCCTCAGACCCCCAGCCGCCCCAATACTTAATCATATTTCCTTCATGGTCAAACTTTACGATTCGCGCAACTGTATCAATTGTAGCATCAGTATTTTGACCACTGTGTCCATCACCTACATAAATATTACCATCAGCATCGGTAACCACATCACAAGGAGTTTCCAATAGAGCATCTGTTCCGTCACCTGCCACACCGGGTTGACCCAAGATTAATAACACGTCCCCTTCTGGACTTAATTTATAAACCACATGCCCCATGCCCGCCGTCGCTGGGTTATCCTCCCGCGGGCCCTGCCCATCTGTGACCCAGATATTCCCGTCGCGGTCTACGTGAAGGCCATGAGGAAACAACATCAAACCCCCGCCTATCGAAGCGACAACATTACCGCTTGGGCTTATCTTAACTATGGGGTCAACTGTCGAGCCAATGCAGCTATTTGCTCCACAGCGATCAATGGCCCACAAATGCCTACCATCGGGATCCATATCTACACCCGCAGTGGAGCCCCACTCACGACCATCAGGTAAAGTTGCCCAATGGTCCACGGTGGAAAATGGATTGGGCCTTTGATTAATTGGCTCCAACTGAGCAAGCACATTGCCGCTTAGGAACAAAGCGATTATCGCAAAACTAAAAAAAGTAGCGGGGGAGATTTGTTTACCACTTTTATAACCGGTGTTCATAACTAACTCTCCTGTCAGAAGTATTCAGAAAAAAATTATTTTGACTGTCGGCGTGAAACTAAAAGCCTTGAGGCTCTTGTGACCCCATCCTTCAAGCCAAATTAAATCAACAAACTAATAATCTAATAAAGACGCAATCAATCCAACACAGCACTGCCGCTTGCGGTGGTCTGTGCCATTTGTAGTCGATGTTATATTGGGCAAAATTGTTCTTCTGCGGCGATGAACACAAAGTTAGTGCTCATCGAAAATTTCTGCGAGTATAAAAGACAGGAGGGTGCGAGAGAAAATAAAATTCGACAGCGGTTGGCGCAGATTTTATTGTTTGCTGCCCGCCAGGCAAAGATCAGCTAGCGCGTTACCGTAACGTTAACGTTTTGGTAAGTAAAAATTGAACCATCACTCGCTATACCTCGCAATACATATTCACCTGGCTGATCGAATGTCACTTCAGCTTGCCAACGCCCGCCTTCCGGAGGTTGAGGAATAATAAATGGCGGCGACCAAGGTGAGTTAGCGTACATACGCGTATCAGAGTAAGTTTTCATTTGGACTGGCTCAAATGTCGCATGCTGGGCCGGCCCCCTGTAGATGGTCCATGAAAAGCGCAGCCCAGGCCCACTTTGCGCTGTTATTGATTGCGGTGTCCGGTAGATTTGCTCTGCTGTGGAAGGCATAGGCCGATCGCGGCGTGCGGGAATATTATCAGGATCTGTTGCTCGAACAGCCAAACTTAACGGCTGACCTACTTTTACACTGCGCTGATTCTCTCCTTCCAAGCGTAAATCAGGAGGAATATTAGTACGTAGGTTGTCATTCAAACTACCAAAATCACCACCTACTTCTGTTGAGATAACTTGCGGATCAATCCGATAGTCTGGCATCAATGACCCATAAGCTCTTGCCG
>CALKDE010000205.1 GCA_938082955.1 uncultured Pseudomonadales bacterium | reverse complement strand
GCTACCTGCTTGGCGGCCTTAAATCTGCTTTGGAAGCTAAATCTAAGCACGGACAAGCTCTGCGAGGTCGGCGTAAAATTGGGTGCCGATGTGCCCGTGTTCATCCGCGGAAAATCGGCTTGGGCCGAGGGAATCGGTGAGCAGCTCAGCCCTGTAGAATTGGGCAATAGCTGGTATCTGGTGGTATCCCCGAAATGCTCAGTCTCTACAGTAGAGGTTTTTTGTCATGAACATTTGACACGGAACTCCCAAGCAATCAAAATGGCCGACTTTCTGGCAGGCAGCGCCCGAAATGACTGCGAATCAGTCACTCGAAAACTGCATCCAGAGGTAGATCAAGCATTCGAAATCTTGACTAAATTCGCCGATTTCAGGATGACAGGAACAGGCTCAAGCCTTTTTGCCAGCTTCGAGAGTGAAGCAGCTGCCAAAAAAGTGTTGAATGCCCTGCCAGAAAATCTACCGGGATTTGTTGCCAAGGGCATCGATTCTCTAGAACAGGATTACAGTTAGAAGACGAATTATTGGGGTGTCGCCAAGTGGTAAGGCACAAGGTTTTGATCCTTGCATGCGTTGGTTCGAATCCAGCCACCCCAGCCATTTTCTAAGACAGTTACACCGTTAAGTAAGAGCCATATAGATGTAGCTGTCTTTTTAAAACTATTCATACCAAATAGAACGATTCATCCCGAGCTGCTTGTACCAACACTTATAGGAACTCACCGTGCCAAATAATTTGATGGTCTTTACTGGCAATGCCAACCCAGAATTGGCAGACAATATTGCCAAGCATATTGGTATTCCTCTGGGTTATGCGAGCATTAGCAAGTTCAGTGATGGCGAGATTTCCGTCGAGCTTAACGAGAACGTTCGCGGCAAGGACGTATTCCTCATTCAGCCTACCTGCGCACCAACCAACGACAGTATCATGGAGTTGTTGTTGATGGCCGACGCACTGCACCGCGCATCGGCAAATAGAATTACAGCAGTAATCCCCTACTTCGGTTATGCGCGACAAGATCGCCGGGTTCGATCGGCACGTGTCGCTATTAGTGCCAAGGTTGTTGCTGACATGATCGGTACCGTGGGCGTGAATCGCGTACTCACCGTCGATCTGCACGCTGAACAAATACAGGGCTTTTTCAATATCCCAGTGGACAACGTCTACGGCTCACCAGTACTAACCGACGATATCGAGCGGCAAAAGTACGAGAATTTATTAGTAGTCTCGCCCGACATCGGCGGCGTGGTTAGAGCACGAGCCGTTGCGAAGCAACTCAACGTAGACCTCGCTATTATCGATAAGCGGAGACCAGCGGCCAATGTCGCACAGGTCATGAACATCATCGGTGATGTAAAAGGGCGTAGCTGCCTTATCGTCGACGACATGGTCGACACAGCGGGCACGCTCTGCAAGGCAGCAGACGCATTGAAAGAACACGGCGCCGCCAAAGTAATGGCCTATTGTACGCACCCAGTATTATCCGGCCCGGCAATAGAGAACATAGAGAATTCCAGCCTCGACTCACTGGTAGTCACCGATACTATCCCACTGAGCGATGCAGCAAAAAGTTGTAAGCGCATACGGCAACTGTCCATGGCTAAATTACTAGCCGAGTCGATTCGTCGTGTGAGCAATGAAGAATCCATAAGCGCGATGTTCGACAACACATAGAGTTGTCAGCCTCGAGCGGATACACAATGATCAGTGATAGATTCTCTATCAATTGATCTTTATAAACACTGTAATTAGTCGGTCGCAAGCTAACTACAGCACTTCTTAGGAGAGACTTATGTCTGCTGAAGAATTTGAATTGAACTGCACAGTTCGAACGGACTTAGGGAAAGGTGCGAGCCGCCGCCTACGCCGTTTGAATGACAATATCCCCGCCGTACTTTATGGTGGTGGTGAAGACCCCGTTTCATTAACGATTGTCCACAAGGACATCGCTAAAGCCACTGAAAATGAGGCATTCTTTTCACACATTATTACGCTAAATGTAGGAAAGAAGAAGCAAAAGGCCGTTATCAAGGCGTTGCAGCGTCATCCTGCTAAAGCCATTCTCATGCACGCTGACTTCCAACGCGTAAGCGATAAGGTCCAGATTACAGTTAACGTACCGATTCACTTCCTCAACGAAGATAAGTGTGCGGGCGTTAAAACTGGCGGCGGAAGCATCATCAAGACATTGAACGAGATTGAGATCCACTGTTTCCCGAAAGATCTACCAGAGTTTATCGAAGTCGATATGCTCTTGCTGGAAATCGGCGAAGCTGTTCATCTTGCAGACATCACATTGCCGACAGGCGTAGCAAGTGTTGCTCTTGCTTCGGGCAACGATCTGAGTGTCGCCACAGTGCAAGCCCCTAGAGCGGAAGTCGAAGTAGCTGAAACTGCACCTGCAGCTCCTGCTGCTCCTGACTCAGAAGCTGGTGGCGACGATTCCGACGAGAAGGAAGGCTAGTCCTGTTTTTTAGGCTAGCCCTAAAATCTTATGACAGGAAATTCCTTAAAACTTATTGTGGGCCTGGGTAATCCGGGCTCGCAGTATGACTCTAACCGGCACAATGCCGGTGTCATCTTTCTCCACCATCTTGCCAAAAGCTATTCTGGCAGTCTGCGCGGGGAGAGTAAGTTTTTCGGCGAATTCGGCAGCATCAATATTGCTGGCGACGACATCAAACTCCTATTCCCGACTACGTTCATGAATAACAGCGGCAAGTCTGTAGCTGCCGTGTGCAAATTCTATAAGATCGAGCCGGAGAATATGTTGGTCGCCTACGACGAGATCGATTTCGAAGTGGGCGTCACACGTTTCAAACACGGCGGTGGTCACGGTGGTCACAATGGCATCCGCGACATCATCAGCGCGCTCGGAAATCAGCGAGATTTCTATCGACTGCGTATCGGTGTGGGACACCCAGGTGACAAGTCCATGGTC
>CALKDE010000204.1 GCA_938082955.1 uncultured Pseudomonadales bacterium | reverse complement strand
GTAATGCATGCTAATATAGGAAGCGTGCATAGGCTTTGTCAACGGGTGCTTCCAGGTATGACTGAAACCGGCGGTGGTGCTATTATCATCGTGTCTTCAATCGGGGGGCTCAAGGGTACTGATGCGCTTGGTGCCTATGCTATCTCGAAGGCTGCGGATATGCAGATCGCACGGAACTTGGCGGTCGAGTGGGGGCCGAAAAATATTCGGGTTAATTGCATCGCGCCGGGGCTTATAAAGACAGACTTTGCGAAGGCGCTCTGGGAGAATCCAGAGATATATGAGGCGACAGTATCGAAGTATCCACTGCGTAGAATCGGCGAGCCAGATGAGATTGCGGGGGCTGCGGTTTTCCTCGCATCGGATGCAGGCAGCTTTACTACAGGACAAACAATCGTGATCGACGGCGGTGGCACTATTGCTAGCTGATCACTAGTTGATCGTAAGTTAGCAAAATACAGTCAGTTTTAATTGGGATTAGGGGAAGAATAAATGATGGACTTAGAATTGTCGGGAAAACTAGTCGAAGTACGTGAAAAGATTCGTACTTTTGTTGAAGAGAAAGTAGCGCCTGTAGAGGTCGAGTATCACAACGAAGTGAGTGTCGGTGATCGTTGGTCGCATACACCGCGTCAAGATGAAATTATGGAAAGTTTAAAGGCAGAAGCGCGCAGGCTTGGAATGTGGAACTTTTTCCTACCAGAAAGCCAAGGTGGCGCAGGAATATCTAACTTGGACTACGCTCATCTGGCCGAAATCATGGGTAGAAGCAGGCTCGCCTCGGAAGCCTTCAACTGCAGTGCGCCTGATACTGGGAACATGGAAGTGTTGGAACGCTACGGTTCCGAAGAACAGAAGAAAGAATGGTTGGTACCGCTCTTGGCAGGCGAAATTCGCTCTGCATTCGCTATGACTGAGCCGGGAGTCGCGTCTTCGGATGCAACAAATATAGCAACTAGCGCCGTGTTAGATGGTGATGACTGGGTGATTAGCGGCGAGAAATTCTACATTTCCGGTGCCGGTGATAAGCGTTGTAAGATTATGATTGTTATGGTGGTCACGGATCCAGATGCGCCTAAACATACTCGCCAGTCACAAATCCTTGTGCCTATGGATGCTGAGGGTGTTGAAGTCATTCGCCCAATGCATGTATTCGGGCGAGACGATGCACCTCACGGGCATATGCATATTAAATATCATAATGTTCGCGTGCCTCAGAGCAATATTATACTTGGTCGTGGTCGCGGGTTTGAGATTGCGCAAGGGCGCCTAGGCCCAGGCCGAATCCATCACTGTATGCGTTCAATCGGAGCGGCAGAGAAAGCACTGGATCTAATGTGCAAGCGTTCAGTTAGCAGAGATGCCTTTGGCAAGCCGCTCGCTGAATTGGGTGGTAACTACGATATTATTGCCGATAGCAGAATCGAAATAGAAATGTGTCGACTACTCACCTATAAAGCAGCATGGTTAATGGATACTATTGGTAATAAAGCTGCACGCGATGCGATCTCACAGATCAAAGTTGCGGTGCCAAATATGGCTTTGCGTGTTATCGATCGCGCGATTCAGATGCACGGAGCGGCAGGCGTTTCGCAAGATTTTCCACTTGCAGCATTGTGGACAGGTCAGCGAACATTGCGCCTTGCCGATGGGCCGGATGAAGTTCACCGCCGTGTGATCGCAAGAAAGGAATTGGCGAAATACAGTTAGAGCGTTGATTCTGAGTAAGGCCTAAGAAGCGGGCCTGAATAATGTAGTACAAAAAAGGGAACCTCGGTTCCCTTTTTTGTAAATGAAGATAAACCCGGTCAATAGTTATTGGTCGACGTCATTGAGCTGATTCTCTCTAGATTGAAACCCGTGAATAATTCTGTTGCAGTTATAATACCTACCTATAATAGAGCGGCTACGCTGTGCCGTGCGCTAGAGTCTGTCTTTACGCAATCACGGAAAGCTGATGAGGTCTGTGTTGTGGATGATGGCTCTATAGATAACACTGAAGAGCTCGTCAAAGATCAATACCCAGAGACGATCTACATCAAGCAAGAAAATAGCGGGGTTAGCTCGGCAAGGAATAAAGGTGTCGAAGCGACGAGTAGTAAGTATCTATCCTTTCTGGATTCCGATGATGAATGGCTGCCAAAGAAGCTAGAGACTCAGCTGTCCGCGCTTCAGGCAAAGCCTGACTTTAAGCTGGTGCACAGTGATGAAATTTGGATTCGTAACGGTAAGCGAGTCAATCAAATGGATAAACACAGGAAAAGGGGCGGAGAACTATTTGCTCGCTGTCTTGCGCTGTGTGTAATTTCACCGTCATCCGTAGTTATGGAAAGATCGCTCTATGTGGGGCTAGGTGGCTTCGATGAATCATTGCCAGCGTGCGAGGATTACGATCTATGGTTACGACTGTGTAGTCGAGAGCAAGTTCTCTATATAGATACGCCCTTGCTTAGGAAATATGGAGGGCACGAGGATCAATTGTCCAGGCAATACTGGGGCATGGATAGGTTTCGTGTGCAGTCACTTGTTAAACTACTTAACAGTG
>CALKDE010000203.1 GCA_938082955.1 uncultured Pseudomonadales bacterium | reverse complement strand
AAAAACTGCTTCTGCTAGTAGACAACTCGTGCGACCTTAACCAGTAGAGTAGAGCTAATGTCAGTCCAAGTCACATACACTGAGTTTCCTGCCGCTTCGATAATCGGCAATCTCAAGGATTAACTCCCTGAGGTCTTCATCGAAGTTCACGTCCACTATCACTACAGTCTTATCACCACAGTCCTATTGGCCGGTCGCACACTCAGTTCAATGAACAGGGGGATTTCTACTTTACAGGGCGCGCACCATTTAGAGCAATAATTCACGATGCGCCAATTGCCATCGTCGGTTTCTGTCGCTGCCAACGGATAGGAAAGAGTTGTCATGCCTACAAAAAATAGAACTAGTAGACTTTGCGAAACGAAGGATTTTCTAGGCTTAGGCATTGATGCGAACCGCTATCCCACTATGAAAGGGTATAGATTCTGCTTTTGAAATTGTAACGTGTCCCGGCTTTTCTTGGCTATTGGAACAAAAATTAATGGATATTGAGCGTAAATTGGGTTCATCTGTCGTGGTTAAACAATAATAAAGGAGACAGAAAAGAGTTTGCAGTGATACAGAAGCGACATGTTCAGGGCATGTCTGCATGCTACCGGCTAGAAATGATGTAAATATTCGTGTCCGATTCCCGCTAAATACCAATCCTTATAAAAACGAAATCAGAGCGTGATAAAAATTCTAAATAAAGTCGCTCTGAGACCCTTGATCCTTTTTATATTGTCGAATATTTTTTTAACACACCGGCGCCACTATTTGTCTAGTCTATTCTTCCAAAAAATGTCATTCGCGCGGATTCAGATAGCGAAATTCCTGGCTCAGAGTTATAGGCAAGTACCACCAGTATCCGAGTACGATCGCCAAGAGTAGGGGTGACGCGATGCATAGAGTTTCTTCCACGGAATAAAACTAAGTCACCTGGACATATTGCAAGTTTTTCAGCATCGATAGCACCATCAAGAATTTGTTCGGACATCTCATAATTCATCTCACCCGCGTCAGCATTGCGCACATCTTTTACGAACTCGAATTCACCGCCAGCCTTGGCACTATCAATCATTAGAGTGATTGCAAACGAAGAGTTGTCATAGTGCCAGCCTAGTTCCTCTCCTTCGCTGGCATAGTGCAAGTTAATTGATGACTGGGCATCTGCATATTCATATAACGCTAATTCGTTCAATACAGTACACAAAAAATCACGAAACTCCTTGGCGTTATATATTATGCGAAGTGCAGAATCACAGAGAATTTGATTGTGTGTAATACACCCTTTTGAGGAAGACACCAGTCGGTTACGCGGGTGATTTTTAGAGTAGTTGGGGTCAGTGTCGCTTAGGAAAATGTTGTGATCGGTGTCAGTGTAGTAAGCGAGGTGTTGTTGTTTAAGGCCTTCGCTGCGTATTGAGCTGATTAATTCGGGTTTTAGGAAATTTCGCATAACCAATGCGCCGTCCTTTTCTAGAGTTCGCTTGCATTCCGCCCGAAAATCTTTATTCTCCAAAGGGTTTTTTTCAAGGTCAACTACGTCGGCGAGTTGTCTGTTCAATTTTTCCGGTCCGTGTGTAAAATTTGGTAACACCTCAAGGTTCGAAGGTGTAGAGTGAGAGAATCCCAATTACAAGGAGTTTATAATAGCATCGAAGCTAACCAGCCAAAAGTGAGGAGTGGTATATTGAAGTGAAGGAATGTGGGTATCACGGTATCCTGTATGTGATCATGCTGGCCATCAGCATTTAAGCCAGCAGTAGTTCCCAGAGTCGTGTCCGATGCGGGTGAGCCAGCATCTCCTAGCGCGGCAGCAGTGCCAATTAGTGCGGTAGTAGCCATTGCTGAAAATCCAAAACTCACACACAATGGAACATAGATTGCTGCAATTATAGGCACAGTTGAAAATGACGATCCGATACCCATTGTGACTAAGAGCCCAACCGCCAGCATAACGAATGCGGCTAGTGGCTTACTTTCTCCAATTATTTCTGCGGTGTTCTGCACAAGCGATGGGATTTCGCCGGTTGCTTTCATGACTTCGGCGAATCCAGATGCAGCAATCATTACAAACCCCACGAACGCCATCATTCGAACACCTTCAGTAAAAACGCTATCTTGTTCGCTCCATTTAACGATGCCGCAGATAGAAAGAAGTGCAAAGCCAGTCAGGCCGCCAAATATCATAGAGCCGCTCCAAAGCTGAACAGCAAGCGAAGCTAAAAGTGCTAGGCTGATACCAGTTATTTGCCAAGTCTGCAGCCCAGCCTGATCCCGTTCTATACTTTCTCTTTGAATTGAGCTGTCTTCATACAGTCTTGTCTTGCGGTAAGTCACCAAGAGTGCAAATAGCAGTCCCATACATAATCCAGCAACAGGGATCAGCATAGCCCCTGGTAGTAAATTTCGATCTACGCTGAACCCAATAGATTCTCCAGCATCGTTGATGTTAGCCAGCAGGATGTCGTTGATGAAGACGTTGCCATACCCGATTGGTGCCGTTACATACATTACGCTCAAGCTAAATGTAATCACACAGGCTGCAGCCCTGCGGTCTAACCTGAGATGATTCATAACAATTAATAAAGGTGGAATGAGTATTGGAATATAAGCTATATGAATTGGAATGATTGTCCCAGAAGCAAATCCCGCTAAGATAAAAGCCGTGTAGAGACTAACAGTGATTTTTGTAGAAAAGTTCTGACTTTTATTGTCTTGATCTATGTGACGTATGACGCGGACAGACAGTCTTTGTGCAATGCCAGTGCGAGCAATCATCACAGCGAAAGCGCCGAGAGTTGCCATCGCGAGTGCAACTGGCGCACCGCCTCCAAGACCATTGTTAAAAGCAGTGATTATGTCTTCAATCGAAAGCCCTGCTTGAAGCCCCCCAAGAACAGAGGCAATGATCAATGACATTACTACGGGCACTCGAGAAAAGCTCAAAATAAGCATCAGTAGAACAGAGGTGACGATAGCATTCATTAAGGCATTCTATAAATGGGGTTATAAATGGGGTCAGAGTAAAAATACAGTATTTCTGGATTTGAGGGAAACTATGAGGAAATCAAAGGGCAGGGACTTAATGGGGTCGAAGTGCTTTGATATAAAAACCTGTGCAGGCGAGCGCGGGAATCAGGGGGATAACTGACGGCTAGGGGCGGAAGAATCCTAACAGCCTAAGCGCGTTTGTCCCTTGCAGGCTTCGCGCTAGTTGCAAACTGCTTTCACTGTTAGTCGAACGATCGACTCGAGAATTTTCAGTAGGTTGGTGCCCACTTTTCTATATAGATCAATACGTTAAACCGAAAAAATCAGAGTGCCCTAGAGCAGTGTGATGGATCTATCGAAATCACGTGCTTAGAGCTACTGTAATTTCTACCCTACCGTTTTACTAGTAGAGGGCATTAAGAAAAATCACTATGAGCCCGAATCGCCTTAGCAGCACTAGCCCTTGCTGCTAATTTTCCGTTCTCTTGGAAAAAGTCTGCCTCAACAAAACCGGTTGTACGACCACGATTAATCACGCGTCCTTCTATGCGAATAACACCGCTTTGCATGGGACGAAACATACGCGTTGTCAGTTCAGTGGTGGTGAACCATTCACCATCTTCCAGCGCACTGGCCATTGTCATCGATACGATATGATCAGCTAATGCAGCTATCCAGCCACCAAAAACACGCTCTTCTTGAATATTCCGACTGCCGTCATTAGGCCATTCATAAATAACACGTCCGTAAGATACCTCTTTTAACCACAGATGTGGCTTTATTCCTAAATTGCGAATCCCCGGGGGAAGTTCCCCGTCAGCAGACCTTAAGTTTCTAAAAAATTCTACTTGTTGTTTAGATAATGCTGTTCTTTCTATTTTTTTCATTGGTTTCCAGGTAGTAATAGGCGTTAATCCAGAAGACCGATAGTGGCGCCTGTCGTCGGCTTGTCCTCACGCGTGCTCTTGTCCGGTAACTCGCACAATTTTTTCGAGATCTATTAACTTCATCTAAAAGAGCACGTCCAGGTGTTGCGAGTTCTGCGCACACGAGCATGATGCAGAAAAGTTGCCGTGAAAGTGTTCTTGATTGACTAAGGTAATACGGAATCCAAAGCGGCAATTAACTTGTCCACTTCCTCAACAGTATTGTAGTGCGTCATTGAGACTCTTACTGCGCCGTTGGTCTCTAATAACCCCATGCTTTCTACCAGACGACGGGCGTGAAAGTCGCCAAAGCGAATTGCGATTCCGTGCTCGTCCATTTTTTTACACACTTGTTGCGGGTCCTGATTTTCGATGGTGAAGCTTATAGTAGCGACTCTGGTAGGATCTGTGCCTGAGGGGTTGCCAATCACACGGCAATCATTTCGTTTTCTCAGGTAACTGAGTAATCGTTCGGAAAGCTCTATCTCCTGTTCCTCAATTTGCTGAAATGCCGCTTCCAGTTGCTCACGTCGAGTCCCGTTTTTGCAGGTATGCGCGCCCAGGCCCGCTAAATAGTCCACAATTGCGCCGGAAGCATATGAAAGCTCGTAATTGGCATTGCCTGGCTCAAGTTTTGCGGGGATTTTATCTGCGTCGTAGAAATAGTGATACAAGTTGGCGAGATCGTGCATGTGATCATATTTGCAATACAGTGCAGCGTGATGAGGCCCATAAGTTTTGTAAAGGCTCAGCGCATAGAAATCCACATTCCAAGAGCTTACGTCAACTGCTCTGTGCGGCGCATAGGCAACGCCATCGACACAAATTTTAGCGCCTCGCTCATGTACAAACTGAGCGATAGCTTTTATGGGATTAATAGTGCCAAGGACATTTGAGACGTGAGTACAGCACACGAGTTTAGTCTTGTCTGTCATGAGCTTGTCTAGCTCATCTAGCTCGAGCTCAAAGGTCAGTTGATTGATGTTCCAAAAATTTAATTTGACGCCAATTTCCTGCAAGGCAACCCAGGGGCCAATATTGGATTCATGGTCAGAATTCGTGACCACAATTTCATCTCCGGCTTGAAACTGATGCGCCATTGCTTTGGCTAAAAACTGCATGAGGATAGTGGTAGATGGCCCGAATACGATTTCTTCAGGTCTTGATGCATTAAAAAAAGTGGCAATATTTTCACGCCCCTCAGCTAGCGAGCTAGCAGCTTTTTGGGAAAGTTCATAGCTGCCACCTGTTTGCACATTATTTGAATAGTAGTATTGCGTAATTTTGTCGACGACACCTTTTAGAATTTGTGAGCCACCGGCGTTGTCCATCAATGTCCAGTCTGTAGTTAGACCGGGGAACTGCTTTCTTACAAATTCAATATCAAGAGCCACATTATTTACCTTAAATGAGTTTAGTTTACTGTTCTAACACGTTTTTGAGAAACGCGAGCGTACGAGGTTCCTTGGCCGAGTCAAATATGTCTGCAGGAGTCCCACTTTCGACGATTTGTCCTGCATCCATGAAAACAATGCGATCAGATACTTGCCTAGCAAATCCCATTTCATGCGTCACAATAATCATAGTAACGCCTTGGCCAGCAAGTTTCCGGATAACATTCAAAACTTCCCCCACCATTTCTGGGTCAAGTGCTGATGTAGGTTCATCAAATAGCAAAATTTTCGGTTCCATGGCTAGTGCCCTTGCAATAGCAACCCGCTGTTGCTGACCTCCAGAAAGTTGCCCAGGATACTTGTCAGCTTGATCCGAAATACCTACGTTATGCAATAATTTGAGTGCTCTTTTAGTTGCCGCTTCAGTAGATATCTCGCCGATGCGCATAGGTGCCAACTTCACATTTTCCAATATTGTTATATGAGGAAAAAGATTGAAATTCTGAAAGACCATGCCGACATTTGCGCGAACGTTCTTAAGGTCGGCCCCTTTCCTTACAACCGTCCCGTTAACCGTTATCTTTCCTGAATTGTCATATTGTTCTAACAAATTTATGCAACGTATGAGTGTTGATTTGCCTGAACCGGAAGGGCCAATAACGCTAACAACTTCTCCCTCGGCAACGTCGAGATTGACGCATCGCAGTGCCATAAACGTGCCGTAATGTTTGGAAACATTCTCTAGCTGGATTAGCGAATCCATTAATGGTTCCTCTTGCTATATTTTTTTTCAAGGTGGGAAACGGCAAGAACCATGGGCAATAATACAAGCAGATAAATTCCAGCAGCAGCTATCAAAGGTGTTGGATTGGCAGCGATCGCCTGTGCTTGGGTGGCCTGCTTGAGCAAGTCGGGCATCGCAACAACTGACGCCAGTGCAGTATCTTTAATAACATTAATAGAATTGTTAGTAAGTGAAGGTATCACTATTCTTGTTGCCTGGGGCAGAATTACGTCTTTCATCATGTGCACAAAGCTAAGCCCCAAAGCTTGTGATGCTTCGAATTGTCCCTTTGGTATTGCTTCAATACCGGAGCGAAAAATTTCAGCTGTGTAAGCGCTGGACACAATGATCAATGCAGTTGCCGCAGCTGTAAACGGGGACAAGCTAATACCAACAAAAGGTAGAGCGTAAAAAATCACGATAAGTAATACGAGTAAGGGTATAGACCGGAATACATTGATGTAAATTTTTGCGGTCACTCGTGCAATGGCAGGCGCATAAAGTCGGGTCAGTGCTAGCAGCAAACCGAAAAACAGCCCGAGAACGATGCTCACCAGCCCAAGCTTAAGCGTGGTCGTAAGACCTAGTAACAGCATCGGTAATGTTTCGACAAATACAGCCTTATTTAGGAACGTGTCCATAAAATTTAGCAGTAGACCTGCTTTTACGCCGGGCATGGCGGCCACTTTTGCGGTTGATGTGGTTTCTTCTGCTAAGACACCAAACCATTTATTGTGGAGCTCGTTGACAAACCCTTCTTGTTTTAGATTTGTAATGATTTCGTTGACGCTCAATGCCAGCTCGTCATCTTTTCTGAACATCATGGAGTAACTGCCACCCGTAGCTATGCGTTCTACGACTTTGAGTTCGGGTTTGTCTTTTGTGTAATATTGCATGGCCGGGATGTCACTGATGTACCCTGCAACTCTACCTATTTGTAGATCCAACGCAGCAGGTGCAAGCCCCTCGTAGCGCCTAATCTCTTTGAAACCATATTGCTGTTGATTTTCTGATGCCCAGATATCGCCTGTGGACCCGGTATCTACAGCGACAACCTCGTCTTGCAGGTCATTGATAGACTGAATGCTGCTGTCACTTCTGATTGTAAGTGATTGATCACTATCATAATAAGGCTGAGCGAAGGAGACAGAGGCGAGTCTTTGTTCGGTAATAGTAATAGAGGAGATAGCAATATCGATTCTGGAAGACTGTACGGCGGAGAATAGGCCGTTGAAGGGTATATTGATGACCTCTATTTCTCTGTCAAGCCGCTTGGCAACTTCGTTGACTAGATCAATTTCAAACCCTATCAACTCACCAGCAGTATCTTGGAATTCCCAGGGCACATTGCCAATGTTTGCGCCGACGATAAGGGCATTTTCGTCCGTACTTGCCGCGCTAACCGGCACCAGGTATGCAGCCAGAGACGACAATATGAGTACAAATTTCAAACTGAGCTTTTGAAAGTGCAAGAGTTGCTATCCTGATCTGCAGCGAGCTAATTTTGGCTAAAGCCTGATATTAACCGATTTGGTGTTCGGTTGCAGGGGGCGTGAATTCGTGTTGAACGATTTGAAAAGGATATGGCCAGTGCGAGCCTATTTCTGGGAGAGTCAATAATCTAAATAGCCTTCGTGCTGTTTATACCCTTCGGGCTTCGCGATCGGGGCTAACTGCTCACGCAGTTAGTCGAACCACCGACACTAGAATTTTCAGTAGGCTGCGTGACCGGTTCTCTATTTGAATCAAGCAGTAATAAGCTTGAAACATGAGTGTTCTAAAAACCTCTCTATAGTCGCAAATTAAAACACTTTGACCCCTTTGACCCCTTTGACCTCTTTGATTCCTGGTTCAATAGGGAAAGCTATTGTTGTTGCTTCTCAAGATGCCGGGCTGCTCGCAATATATTTTCTAAGCCGTAGTTTCCTTCATGGCAAGCAAATTCATAGAGGGGTTCGCCTCCTTTAACCATTGGGAAAGACAC
>CALKDE010000202.1 GCA_938082955.1 uncultured Pseudomonadales bacterium | reverse complement strand
GTATCCAGCAAGGATTCCTTGCGGGAATCAATCCATTCTAAGCGCTCAGCACTCATCTGTTATGTGCCCTCAGTATTTTGTAGAACAGTTTCAATGATAGTTAATGCTCGTTCTAGTTCTGCCTGACTAACATTCAAAGGAGGTAATAGGCGAATCATATTGTCACCGGATTTTCCTACCAACAGGCCGTGTTCTCTTAATTTCAGCAACAACTTTGTATTCTCTCCCACGCACTTCACGCCGAGCATAAGGCCAAGGCCATGAACAGAGGAAATTGATTGCGGATATTTTATGGTCAGTGCTTCCAGTTCACTGATGAGAAAACCGGCCTTACTGTTAACATCTTTGAGTAAGCTTGGCTCTAGAACGAGATCGAGCACGGCATCCGCTACCGCCATAGCGAGCGGGTTTCCCCCGAAGGTGCTTCCATGACTGCCAAATTTCATGCTGGTAGAAACCGCTTCGTTTGCGAGGCAAGCGCCAACAGGAAATCCGCCTCCAAGGCCTTTGGCTATAGCCATAACATCAGGTTCTACTGCGTAATGCTCGTGGGCAAATAATGTGCCGCTGCGACCTACTCCACATTGCACTTCGTCAAACATCAGCAGTAAGCCATTTTCGTCACATAGTTCTCGCAGTGATTTTAAAAATACTTGGGAGGCAGGTCGTATACCGCCTTCACCTTGCACCGGCTCGATAATTATTCCAGCAGTACTTTCGTTGATGCAGTTTTTAACAGACTCAATATCTTCCCACTTTGCTTGGTCGAAACCGTAGTCACCGTGAACAAAGTTTTTCATATGCGCTGGATTTCCGGCAGCGGCCAGTGATGCCATCGTGCGGCCATGGAAGCTGGCTTCAAAACCGATTATGCGATAGCGCTCCGGATGGTTATTGGTAGCCTGATAAGCACGCAGTGACTTTAGTCCCGCTTCCACGGCTTCGGTGCCGGAATTGGCGAAATAGACACCGTCTGCGAAACTCGACTCGACAAGCCGTTGTGCTAAGCGCTCCGCTGCAGGAATTCTGAATACATTAGAGGTATGCCAAAGTTTAGTCGCTTGCTCATTTAGGGCTTTCACCAGATGGGGGTGCGCATGACCAAAGCTGGTTACTGCTATACCCGATAGAAAATCCAAATAAGCCGTGCCGTCTTCGCTAAATAAGTCACTTCCGACGCCGTGTGTGAAAACAAGCTCTGCCGGTGGTTTGTAGTTGGGCCATAAAGCGGCTCTTGGGTTGCTTTGTACTTCTGTGCTGGGGGCTGTGTGTTTAGCCTGGGGGGTCATAGCTATCTCCGGCGAATATAATTTAACGTTATGCTACCCTTAGTTCTTCCGAATGAGGTTTCTATGTTTTTAACTCTGATAAATATCATGTTTTTAAAAGATGGTTTTCCGCAGATAATTCGGTATAGAATCAGGAAATAAGTGCGCTAGGGCGTCATTCATGCCGCAATGGCACTAAAAACACATAGAAATCATTGCTTATGGTCGATTTTAAGCTCGATAAGACAGATCTGAAAGTACTTCAAACCTTGCAGGATCAAGGCCGCATAACCAATCAGGATTTGGCGAATCTGATACACCTATCCCCCAGCTCCTGCCTGCAACGGGTTCGGCGTCTGGAAAAAGCAGGTGTGATTGCGTTGTACGCAGCCAATCTGGAATTAGGCTTAATAGCCAGGCACATTATGTGTATTGCTACGGTGTCCTTGAGAAACCACACCCAAGAAGAGTTTGAACAATACGAAGAATTGATCTCGACAATTCCTGAAGTGGTGGAATGTTTTACTGTGAGCGGCGAGTCGGATTTTTTCGTGCGTGTGATTTGCCCCGATATGAAACGTTATCTGGAAATTAACGGCGAGCTGCTAAGCGCTAACTCTTCCCGAGTCAATATTAATACTTTTGTGGTAATGAAAGAAAACAAGCGCTTTCATGGCGTGAACCTTAAGACCTTAGTCGAAGGCTAGGCAATGCATCTACAATTTGGAAGAGGCACACAGAGTTTACTCAGGTTTAATGGCAGGGAAGTATGAACCGGGAACATTAAGTGGCTTGCAAACCTTTTTGTCACTTGCTTAGCAGGCTGGGGGATGGCATCGACTAATTTAATGCTCGTTGAACAACAAGGCGGAAAATAGTTACGCTAGTTCAAATCACCAAATCTACTGTATTTTAACTCGCACCGCGTCTAAAGGTTCTGTCCACCAACCGGTTTCAAAGTCATTGCTGTGTGGCCAAATCTCGTCAAGAGTGTCTGCGCTGAAAACTTTGCCATTCTGAACTACTTTATCAATGGATTCAGTTCGCCGAATGTCTTCAAGAGGATTCTCATTGAGTATAACCAAGTCAGCTAACTTACCCACCTCAAGTGAGCCCAAATCATCCGGCGCACCTAGTATATGAGCCCCATCAATAGTTGCCGCTCTTAGAATTTCAATCGGACTCATTCCGCCCATAGCATAAGCCCACATCTCCCAATGGTAGCCCAGTCCTTGTAGTTCGCCATGACCCCCTACACCAAGCAAGCCACCAGCACGTTGGATTTGTGCAGCCGCTTCTGCGCCTTTATCAATTGTAAATTCATTATCTCTAATCCAGCCAGGACGTCTTTGAGTTAATTCATCTAGTCTGTTGCTGGGATAAAAACGTCGAAGTTTTGGATTGTCATGAATTTCTTCTCGAGTAAAAAAATACTCCGTCATAGATGTCGTATTGTATTGGACGATCAGGGTAGGGGTGTATGCAGTTTTAGTTTGCGCAAAAAGTTGAACTACGTCATCAAATATCGGCACATCGGGAAGGCTGTGTTCATTTCCATGCATGCCATCAATGGCATGTGTTAAGTCAAGTTTTTGATCACCACCACCTTCGGTGGTTGGTAGTAAGCCTAGATCTTGAGATGCCTTCACCATCCATTGGCGCTGTTCGCGATTGCCTACCATGTAGGACTTAATGTTATTGGTGTTGTAGTGGTCTCGATAACGGCGCAGATAGCTGTGCACAGCATTGTAGTCCTGAAAATCATTTCGGCCAAAGATGCCCGGGCCTGTCATGAAGGGTCGCTGACCAATAGTTGCACCAGTTTCCTGCAAGTCTCTATAGGCAAAATAGTCATGGTAAGTGGTCTGCACGTCCAGTCCGCTGGTAACGCCATAGGCTAGGTTTATCGCTACAGTCCAATTGCTAGGCTCTAATACATCACTTGTTCTAAATTCCCAGTGCGCGTGGGTGTCGATAAAGCCAGGAATAATCCATTTGCCTGTTACATCAATTACATGAACGTCTTGGGGCAAGGTGAGTGAGCCTCGAGGACCGATCGCATTGATTCGATTGTTCTCAATGAGGATGTCAGTGTTTTCTAAAACTCGTCCCATTTCCTCGAGGGAGCTTCCTGCCATAGTAATAACGTTACCTCCACTTAGTAATAAATTTCCTTTGGGGGTTTCTCTTTCAACGGTGACTTTGAAAGGCGTTAGAACTACGGCTTCATTTTCATCAAGTGGAGCAAAGGGTTCTTCAGCATCCTCAACAGGCGCGGCAGTCTCTTGTGTGGAATTGGAATTATCAATAGCTTCTCTAAATACAATGCTTGCCATGGATCGCTCGTAAAATGAAGAGCCTATCGCCCAGTTGACGCTGCTGCTGTCATCAGACCAGCCTATAAAATCGGCGCCGATATCAGTTAATCGTTTTGCGGGGAGACTAGGCTTTCGCACATCCACTTTTGGAACTGTCGCGCCACTCTTAGGAAGGCTGACTACCCATACTTGTTTGATTACATGGGCCAACACATAATTTCCATCGGGCGAAATTCGCACATCTTCGGCGCCGGGCGCTTCATCAGTAAAGCTGGTCCCAAGCGGAGCTGTAAGTTGAATATGATCCCTTCGGTCGCCGCCGTTTAAATTGATCGAAAAGAGCATGCCTTCCTCAGCCATATACAGTCTGTCAGACTCTGGGCCAAAATGAGGCTTTCGCGCCTCACCTGCCGGCATAATTACTCGTTCATTACCGCCACCTTCATCTAGAGATATAAGTTCCAGCGGAACTCCGATACCAGTGAATTCACTAAAGTCTTGATGACGCATCCATTCATTGCCTTTTAGGCCCCACAGCCGTTCGCCATTTGGTTGCCATACGATGTCTGTATAGAATGCGGCATTTTCTGTTAGCTGCTGGGCTTGACCTCGGCCATTGGCGCGGATTTTCCAAATATGACCGCCGTCATTAGCTGTCCAACTTACAAAAGCTATCCATCTGCCATCTGGCGAGTAAACAGGTTGAAACGCCCACATATCCTGGGGAGTAATAGCAACCGGTTGTGGGTCTGATTTTTCTAGGGTGTAGAGCCTGGTAAGCACACTTGCCACGAGTCTCTCATTGTTTGGCGACAAATCAGGACTTTGCGCTAAGGTTGCCGTTAGAGGTCCGGTTGGAACGCGCCAGGTGTTTGTAAGATCAGGGCCAATATTTAAAGAAATATCGGCGGTAAATGGAATTTCAGTTCTTGCGCCGCTGGCAATATCTATACGCTGAAATTGGCCGCCTGTGGAGAGGATTAAGAATTCACTATCTGCGGTAATTGCATAATCTGGCAACATGCCCCTGCTTGAAGGTCTAAAATTTTCCTGAGCATCGCGCTGAATCGGGTAGCTAAGCCAGCGATCTTCACCGCTTTCTAAATCTCTGACTCGCAGTCCTGTTTGAGTTTGATAGCGAGTGCCATAGATAAGAAGCTTGCCATCGGGACTAATTTTGGGCCTCACCGCT
>CALKDE010000201.1 GCA_938082955.1 uncultured Pseudomonadales bacterium | reverse complement strand
TGCGCTCCTTGCTTAACCAGGCCCTTTAAGATTTCCGGTTTCCAGCGACGCGCGAGTTCTTTGACAGAACTCACATCCAAATTTCGATAGTGAAAATAGTTTTCCAGCTCTGGCATGTAGTTGGCCATGAATCTGCGATCCTGACAGATACTATTGCCGCACATCGGCGATGAATTCTTCGCGGAATACTGAGACAGAAATTCTATCGTCTGCCGGCTCGCCTCATTCTCATCGACATCACTATTCTTCACACGCTCTATCAATCCTGACGGGCCATGATGCTGCTGATTCCAATCATCCATGGCGTCTAATGCTGCATCAGATTGTTTAATAGCAAGCACTGGACCCTCGGCGAGGATGTTGAGATTGGCATCTGTAACCAGCGTTGCGATTTCAATGATGCGATCTGACTCTGGCTTTAGCCCAGTCATTTCTAGATCGAGCCAAATTAGATTTAAATTTTTATCCATTTCGATTTCCCGCGAGATTTACCATAAAAAGTTCGATCATTGTGGCGTAAAGTTTTCGATTCTAGAGCGATTGTAGCAAAGCTTCCCCAAGTGGAATATGCAATAATCTTATCCTTTGTTCATTCCGGAACAGTTACCAACACCATGATGCTAGTTACCGCCTATCGATGAGTAAAAGAAGATTAAGTAAACACCAATTGGCGCGCATTTCCCAGAATCAGCGCAAGCAGCTGGGCTGTGATGAAGCCGACTCTGTTGATGCCCAAACCTCGCTAGAAAAATGCAATGGGCGGATTATTAGCCACTACGGGCAACATGTAGACGTTGAGTCTCTTCTTGATGATGACCAGGGCCGGCTTATTCGGTGTACACAGAGATCAAACCTGCCTAAATTGGTTACCGGGGATCTGGTTGTCTGGTCTGAAGATGGCGCTGATGGCGGAGTAATTCTAGCCTTAGGTCAGCGCCGAAACTTCTTCGGCCGCCCTAGCCCCGAGGGACAGTTCAAAGCAATCGCTGCCAATATAGATAGTGTGCTAATCGTTTTTGCCTCTTCTCCAACTCCCCATGTGAGCCTTATAGATCGCTATCTTGTAGCCATCGAACAGCTGCACCTGACTGCCGTATTAGTTTTGAACAAGCTAGACCTGTTAAACCACGAAGAACTAACTGAATTAGACCATATGTTGTCGCCTTACGGGAGTATTGGCTATCCCCTTTACAAGGTGTCTGCCGAAGACGGGCGCGGCATGCCCGAATTGGAGAAGGCCTTAGCCAATCAGACCACAATTTTGGTCGGACAGTCCGGCGTAGGTAAATCCTCTTTACTTAACAAACTGAATAGCGCAAAGCTCGCCGACGTGGCGCCACTGTCGGCAACCTGGGCTCGGGGCACTCACACCACGACTACTTCTTCGCTGTATCATATGCGCGGATTCGATCTAATAGATTCCCCTGGGATTCGAGAGTTCGGTCTTGGGCACATAGATGCAAAGCAGGTATTTGATGGATTCATAGAATTCCGGCCGTTTGCCGGTTCCTGCAAATTTCGAGATTGCTCACATACAGCAGAACCGGATTGTGCAATACAGGCTGCCCTAGAGGCCGGACAGATAAGTATTGAGCGAGTAGAGAGCTATTTTCGCATTCTTGATTCCTTGAATGAGCTAAGCTAGAAGAATCGGCTAGTCAGCCGCCGCGCTTAAAACTAGTAACCAGAGATTAATAGGAATGGCCACGCTACCACTTATATTGTCCCCAGAGGCGTTCAACGAATCACGGCGTCAAGGCAACATTTTGCTCGTCGGCGTTGTGCCGCAGGCTGTATTTACTACCCATCATATCCCCGGCTCGATTTTAGTTGAGCCTGCGGAACTAATGAGTGGTGAAAAACCTGCCGTTGGTAAGTTGCCCCCTAAAGATAGACTAGACGCGCTCTTTTCAAAGATTGGATTAAGCTCTGACAAACACGTCATTGTTTACGACGATGAGGGTGGAGGCTGGGCTGGCAGACTGATATGGACACTGGATATCATTGGACACGAGAATTATTCCTATCTTGATGGTGGGCTTAGTGCTTGGCTAAAGATGGGCTTCCCCTTGTCGACTATGAACACCGGCGATTCGATTCCAAAACCTACAATTTTTTCGGCAAATATCCGCGAGCAATTGCTCGTCTCAAAAGATGAGGTACTAACTAGTATCGGTGATGTTCAGTCCATCGTTTGGGATGCCAGAGCCTTAGAGGAATTCAATGGAATAAAGGTGACTGCGCTGCGAAACGGTCATATCCCCGGAGCCGTCAATCTAGACTGGCTTGACCTTCAAGACAAAGATAACGACCTACGCCTTAAACCCTTGCCGAAGATAGAACAGCAACTTAATGAGCTAGGCATAAGCAAAGACATGAAGATAATTACTCATTGTCAGACTCACCATCGCTCGGGCTTAACCTATCTTGTCGGCAAGGCGCTGGGCTACGACATAAGGGCTTACGATGGCTCATGGTCTGAGTGGGGAAACGATCCAGACGTACCTATCGAAAAATAACTACAAAAAGTAACCAATAGAAATATTTCCTAATTGAAGATTGCCTATGTCGCGCCTATTTATATTTTTCCAGTATCTGCTACCTCATCACTTGCTCTCGCGAGGGGTTGGCATATTGGCACAGAGCCATTTGTTGCGTAAATTATTTATTCGCACTTTTATCAAACGTTACAAGGTGGACCTGAGTCAGGCAAAAATTCAAGACGTAGAAAAGTTCGAAAACTTTAACGCGTTCTTTACTCGGGAATTACAAGCTGACGCTAGGCCGCTTCCCACAGCCCAAGGCGCGATAGTGTGCCCCGCCGATGGTGCGGTTAGTCAGCTTGGCGATATAGCAGGCGGTAATCTTTTGCAGGCAAAGGGAAAACATTATAGCTGCCAGAGCCTGCTCGCCGGTGACGCGCAGATGGCCGCGCTATTTCAGTCAGGCAAGTTTGCCACTATTTACCTCTCGCCTCGCGACTATCATCGCGTACACATGCCGATGGCTGGTATTTTGAAGAAGACAATCTATGTGCCAGGCAAACTATTCTCAGTCAATCAAACCACTGCCGAATCCGTCCCGAATTTGTTTGCAAGAAATGAACGACTAGTCTGCCTGTTTACTACAGCGGTCGGTCCGATGGCCGTCATATTAGTTGGCGCAATGATTGTCGCAGGAATAGATACGGTCTGGGCCGGAGAAGTCTGTCCAATGGCGGGGAAACGCGACATTCAGATAACCGACTATTCGAATCAAATTCCCGCTGTACAGCTACCTTTGGGTGGCGAGTTAGGGCGATTTCGTCTTGGTTCTACTGCAATCGTATTGTTCCAGCACGGCGCGATGAAATTTGAATCTTCACTTGAAGCTACTTCCAGTGTTGCAATGGGTCAGCTGCTAGGGCAAGTTGCTAGCGCACACGAATAGAAATAAACGAGGGTTAACATGACACAATATGAGCTTAAACAAGCCGTAGCACGAACCGCCTTTGAATATGTGGAGTCCTTGCTAGAGGCCGACACCGTTATCGGTGTCGGTACCGGCTCGACTGCGAATCTATTTATCGCTGAACTTGGTAAAATTCAACACAAAGTATACGCCACTGTTGCGAGCTCCGAAGAATCTGCTAAGCGCCTAAAAGAGTTCAACATTCCCGTATTGGACCTGAATAGTGCTGGAACTTTGCGTGTCTATGTTGATGGTGCCGACGAAACTAATGAGCACTTACAACTTATCAAAGGGGGAGGGGCCGCATTAACGCGCGAGAAAATTATCGCTGCTGCGTCCGAAGAATTTGTATGTATCGCAGACGAATCTAAACTAGTACCAGTACTTGGTGCGTTTCCCTTGCCGGTTGAAGTTATACCAATGGCACGCAGCTATGTCGCCAGAGAGATCGTGAAACTCGGCGGTGATCCTGTATACCGGGAAGGTTGTGTTACCGACAACGGTAACAATATCCTCGATATCTACAATCTTGAAATCCTTGACCCGAGAAATCTGGAGACTCAACTCAACCAGATAACGGGCGTGGTATGTAATGGACTTTTCGCAGAACGAGGGGCTGACCGCTTGTTGTTAGGAACAAGCGCGGGAGTCAAGACATACCTGCCCTGAAAAGAAAAGGAAGTGTGGCTAATTGCTTCGAAAAAATAAAAAACACTTAAAATATCGACCTCCAGATAGCTAAAGTCTTAATACGTTATCAAGACATAAATCTAGAGCGAGTGCTCGTTTTTTTCTTATCTCAGCAAGTATTGACGGTTAGTCCACTTAGATAAAGTCATTGAAGACCTTACTAAATTGGATTTACGTTCTCTGCCTGAGGGCCTTTCTGGCCTTGGGTTACTTCCATGGTTACTTTCTGACCTTCTTGAAGAGTTTTTCTTCCTGAGCCATTGATAGCACTGAAATGTACGAATACATCTTTGCCACCTTCCTGCTCTATAAAACCAAACCCCTTCTCGTCATTAAACCACTTAACGGTACCCTCAACTGAATCTGACATACTTGTTCTCGTGCTTGAAATTCTAGTAATCGAATCGCTGATTAAAGCAATCCCCCGGCGAAAATTCGACCGAATAGTCAGTGTATACCTATAAATTCGTAGATGGAAATTCTAAGTGTTGCAAATTGTAACGGCTTTTCGAGGGTTATACCTGCGGCTTTTTACTCGTT
>CALKDE010000200.1 GCA_938082955.1 uncultured Pseudomonadales bacterium | reverse complement strand
ATTCGGCACCATCCACACATGCTCGCCAGTATTCATATCGATAGCCGTAATGCGCCCATAGGGAGGTTTAAATAGAGGTAGTCCACGAGGCCCCGCTATCCAGCGTCTCGAGCCTTTCACATAGCTGAGATTCGTAACTTCCGGGTCGCCAGGTACAATGTCGGCAACAAAGGGTGATGTTATTGACGGGATGTACAAGTACCCCGTCTCTGGATCAAAGGCGGCGCCCTGAACGTCTGCCCCACCTTGCGAGCCAGGCAGCTGAATCGTTCCCATGGTGCCATTTGGCCCATCGCTGGCGATAGAGGGTGGTGTGAAAAGAGGACCGGTTACATAGTTGTTAAAAATCTCTAGCGCTTCTGCGTGTAGCTCCGGCGTAAAATCGATCAGGTTATCAACGGTCGCCCCCTGACGATCGAAAGGAGCAGGTCGAGTCGGGAAGGGTTGTGTGAGCGAGGTGACTTCGCCGGGCACATCGGACTGTGGTACTTCTCGCTCTTCTATTTCCCAGATAGGCTCGCCTGTTTCGCGATTGAAAACGAACGCGAAGGCCTGTTTGGTGAGCTGTGTGACGGCTTTTACGGGTTCGCCGTCTACGGTGATATCCATCAAGATTGGTGCGGCGGGCGGATCGTAGTCCCAAAGGCCATGATGAACCGTTTGGTAGTGCCAAACCCGGTCGCCGGTCTCTACATCAACAGCCACTAGAGACTGGCTAAATAGGTTGTCGCCGATGCGATGGCCGCCATACATGTCATTGGTTGATGAGGATATAGGCATATACACGAGGCCTAGCTCTGCATCTGCACTGAACAAAGCCCAGACGGGAGAGTGACCGGTGTAGGACCAGGATCGGTCCTGCCAACTAGCCGTGCCGAACTGTCCTTCCTGTGGAATGGTGTTGTAAGTCCAGCGCAATTCGCCGGTGCGTACGTCGAAGGCATGCACATCGCCGCGGAAGGCTTCTTTGTTAGAGAATGTGTCCGACATGGATTGACCGATGAGGACTATGTCGCGCACGACAGTTGGCACGCCACCCCAGCGAAATCGCTCGGAACCCTCTGGCATTAGCTGTAGATTGGTGCGGCCATTGATGCCGAAACCCTCTATTTGCTCTCCAGTGTCAGCATTTAGGGCGTATAGATAGACTCCGCGTTGCACCAGAATACGCCGGTCGCTGCCTTCGCTCCAGTAGGCGACGCCTCTGGTATTTGCGCCAGGCAGTCCATCCACACCGCCGTAGGGCTCTTGAACCCAGATCGTTTCGCCAGTGCCAGGATTAAATGCCTCGACTAGACCTACACCGTTCGGCACGTAGGCGATGCCATTTTTCACTATCGGTGCAGATGTCCAGGTGGAGGTATAGCGCTGCGCTGGATTCATGGTGGAGTAGTAGGCATCTAGTGCAGGCCTTCTCCAGACGATTTCAAGCTCTTCTACATTGCTGGCATCGATTTGATCTAGGCTGGTATATTTCGACTGACCATTATCGGCAGCGAAGGACCCCCATTCGCCCTCGACAGATGGATTGGCCTGTTCTGCCAGCGGCTCCACAGCGGCGATAGGGTCGGGCGTTTCAGGGGCTGTGGGCTCGGGCTCTGGGCTGCAGCTAAGCAGCACAGCAGAAAGACTTACTAGGCTAAGTGTGCGCAAAGACTGCGAAGGCGTTGTTATTGTAATTGGCCAGCTCATGGGAATTACCTCTTTGGGTAGTAAATTCGATCGATGTCTCGATTCTAACCAATTACTGTGCACATAAGGAAACAATTCTCCCAGCTGTGGATGCGCGCGGCGTCTTATGCTAGAAAGCATAACAATACAGTCAACAATAACAGTGGAACAGATTCGACTGGATCATTGAGTCCGTAAGCTGCCCACCAGGAGTTTAGTTCATGTCAATTGATTCGCTTCTAACTCGGCGTGCGCTTCTTGCAGGCATGGCCGCTACCATTTCTCTGCCTTTTGGTAGCCTATTA
This sequence comes from uncultured Pseudomonadales bacterium, assembly GCA_938082955.1. Classification (GTDB taxonomy): domain Bacteria; phylum Pseudomonadota; class Gammaproteobacteria; order Pseudomonadales; family Pseudohongiellaceae; genus UBA9145. The sequence goes on along the minus strand of CALKDE010000200.1, from coordinate 1,459 downwards.
GCTGCTAGCGCTGCCAAGAAAATGCACGGTGCGCTAATGATCCTCAGCACGCCCTATACTGAATCGGGCGATGTGGACTATGAGGATCTAGCCAAAGAAGTCGCCTTTTGCGATCAGTGCGGCGTTCAGGGAATTGTCTGGCCACAAAACTCTAGCGAACAACGCTATCTAACAAAGGCAGAACGAATTCGCGGATTTGAGGTGCTTGCCGAGGCCAATCGTGGTCGAGGTATGTCCCTAACCCTTGGCGTACAAGCCGATGACACTGCAGGCATGTTGGAGTATGCGCGCGTGGCTGAATCACTCGAGCCCGATGGCATGATCGCTATTCCACCGACCTCGGCCGATTCGCTTGCACAGATTCGCGCCTACTATGCGGCGCTCTGCGAAATCACCTCCAGGCCTATCTTCGTGCAGACCAGTGGGGGGCCGGAGATTGAGCTACCAATCGACTTTCTCGTTCAACTCGCCCGTGACTTTCCACAGTGTGGCTATATAAAGGAAGAATATGGCGATGTGCATGCTCGCATGCTGGCGTTGCAAGAATTCCAGCCAGATCCGATTCGTAGTGTTTTCGGTGCAACTTTAGGAAGAGGGTGGCTCTATGAGATGCGCATCGGCACCGATGGGGTGATGACCGGTGGGACCATGTACGGCGATGTCTATGCACGGCTGTGGCAGCTGCATCTCGAAGGCCGTCATATTGAGCTCCGCGAATGTTACAGTAAGCTGTTATTGATACAGAATCTCGATACTTTGATTCCAGGGGTGAGGCTGTATGTGCTGCGCAAGCGCGGTGTCTTCAAGACCACGAACTCGCGCCGCGGAGAATACAGTTTCTCTGAGCAGCAGATCGCGGAAATCGAGTATCGACTCGAGGCGCTTAAGCCCTACATGAGCGTATAGCCGATTTCGCTCGTAGAACCCGTCAATTATCTGGTAAATCAAGAGTCTTTTCCGAATTATGTCTTTTATCACTTCTTTAGTGATCCACCCCTGTAGCCAATGCGTAGTGAAGGTCTATGTACGGAAATTATACAAATCACGATGTAGGTAACAATAAGGTAGCTCTAGCTGTTAGACTTGCCGCAATGAATACCTCCATACCAAGCCCAGACGCCGAAGATTCGGATGTATCTGATGAAGCCCTGCTTATTGCAGTTGGGAATAGTCAAAATGTTGATGCGTTCAATCAATTGTTCAAGCGCTTCGCGAAGAAGATTTTCGCATTGGGTATGAAACTCACACGTAACGAGCAGCTGGCCAACGACCTCATCCAAGATTCCATGCTTAACGTCTGGCAGAAAGCGCCGCTGTATGACCTAGACAAGGGTTCGGCAAAGGGCTGGATATTCACGCTCAGCCGCAACCGCTGTTTCGATATGTTGCGCAAGCAGAAACGTCAACCCAACTGTATTAGCGCCGACGATATTTGGCCGCTCGAGTCTGGTGCTGAACC
>CALKDE010000199.1 GCA_938082955.1 uncultured Pseudomonadales bacterium | reverse complement strand
AAACGGCAAGCGGGTGCCTCCTCAATTTCAGCGCATGGATGCTGAGGACCTAGTGGCACATGTATTTCCGGATCAGATTGCCTGCGCTGAAAATATTACAGGTCGACGCGAAGTACCTGAACATCCGCTTATCGATCAGACTATTCACGACTGTCTAACAGAGGCGATGGACATCGATGAACTCACCGAACTCATAGCCGATATCGAACAAGATAAGCTAACGCTAATTGCCAAAGATTTACGGGAGCCTTCTCCGTTCGCACAAGAAATCATAAATGCTAGGCCTTATGCCTTCCTTGATGATGCGCCGTTTGAAGAACGCCGCACCAATGCAATTCGCAATAGGAGTTGGACCGACCCAGGTGAGGTGAAAGATTTTAGTTTGTTAGATGCCGAGGCGATCGCTCGCGTTAAAGATGAGGCCTGGCCCTACATAAACAATGTCGAAGAGATGCACGATGGTCTTTTTAGTCTCGCTTATATGAGTAAGCAAGAATTTGGAAAAAATAAGGATTACCAGCGCTGGAGTCAAGTTCTACTCGATAGTGGGCGCATTCTGAATTTGTCTCAACTGCCCAACGAGTTATGGATAGCCACAGAGAAACTCGGATGCTTCATGGCTATATATCCTGAGTTGGAACAGTTGAGGGCATCGCCACACATTCCTAACTTTGTATTCGAGCAAAAGTGGGAGGCAGCGGATGCACTTCGCGAGATAGTGCGGGCTCGGCTGGAATGTCTAGGACCCATACAAGCACAGCAACTCGCGAACGAGCTAGCCGTCGAAGTTACTGCCGTAGACCGTGCCTTGATAGCGCTGGAAGTAGAGGGTTTTGCCTTTCAGGGTCAGTTCACTCAAGCGGCACGCAAACACCAAGCTGGTGCTTGTGTTGTCGTGGAGTGGTGCGAAAGAAGACTGTTGCAGCGAATACATCGCTACACAATCGATGCACACCGCAAAAGCATTAAGCCGGTATCGCTACAGACCTATACGGAATTTCTTTTCGATACTCATCAGCTAGTTGCCATAGCCGACCCTGCAGCGAATTCATTTTTGAATAAAGAACCGGCACTTGATGGCCAAACTCGCGTGCAGAACACTTTGAGCCTGTTAGACGGCATAGCCGCACCAGCGGCGAGTTGGGAGGCTGACCTCTATCCGGTGAGAGTTGCTGACTATGACCCTAGCTGGTTGGATGCGATGTGCATCAGCGGCAAGATAGTATGGGGTCGCTACTGCCTACCGAAACCTTCACAGCGAATGCAGCGCAACAAGGATGGGTCCAAGTCCAGCTCCTCGGGGCCTATAAAGTCGACGCCTATATCGATTGTCAGTCGCGCGAACCTGGATATATTCAAAGCACTTTCGGCCGCTGCATACAATGCAGAAGAGGCATTACCACTTAGCGAGCTTGCTAAGAAGATTAAATCTGATCTGGCTAAGAATGGCGCAAGCTTCTTCGATCAGATTCAGCAGCGAACAGGCTTGCTTAGGGCGCAGCTCGAGCTAGGTCTGGCCGAACTCGTTTCGGTGGCTACGATAACTAGCGATAGCTTTACCGGCTTACGCGCACTGCTAACCCCGAATAAAAAGAAGCCAAGTGCGCATAAAAGGCGAGGCCGTCGGGCCATGTTCGGCGTTGAAGATGCGGGCAGGTGGAGCTTGTTGGAAAAAGACGAGGCGCTAGGTCAACCTCAAACGAATAGTCGGCACTGGGGTGTTCTCGATGAGGAACAACTCGAGAGGCTTATCGGGATCTACTTACAGCGCTGGGGAGTCATATTCCGCGGCGTGTTGGAGAGAGAGTTATTTTCGCCGCCGTGGCGCGTTTTGTTAACGGCACTGCGTAAAATGGAGCTACGTGGCACGATTCGTGGTGGCCGGTTTGTAGCAGGTGTTGGTGGCGAGCAATTTGCCCACCCTGAAACGGTGGATGTTCTGCGCAAATTTAAGAAACAAATCAATTCGAACAAGCCTAGATACTACAGTCTCTCAGCGGTAGATCCGCTAAACCTTTTAAATCTAATTTCCTCTAACCGCAAACTCTCGAGACTGAGTAAAAACCGCGTGCTTTACGAGAATGGGATTCCTATAGCCGTATTGGAGTCTGGCAAAGTAATATTTCTGAAAGAAATTGAAGCAGCCCAAGAATGGAACTTGCAGCAGGCATTGATCAAGAAGAATTTTCCAGCAAGACTGCGCAGTTATCTCGGCACTCACTAGCTGTGCGTAAAATCATTTCTTCCCTAAAAAGAAAATCCCGCTATCACTGAACGCGATAACGGGATCTACTACTTACTGGGAGCAAAGGAATCGCGAACTAGTATCGACGATGCCTCTCCAATTACCCGATCAAGTATTTAACTGCCTACTTAGATAAAGTAACTGGAGGCTCCCTTAATAGATTGATAATTGATGGGATCACCTCCTTTTTTAATGCCAGGGTAGCCAAGTATTGTTAGCGAATTCCCCCCGTTAGAATCACTAACAAAAGCCTGATGATTTTATATAACACAATCTCAGTGCTGTAAAGTGCCGCAGTGGATAATTAGAAGGCAATTGATCGGCGGTTGGATAGAAAGTCGAAGAAGTATAGTTCGGAAGATTCGTGGTTACATTAACTGCAAATTGTTCATAAGAAATTAACGTTTTGAAAAGTATATGTTTTTGTGGTCAAGATGTGGGCCATTGAATCAGCGTATGTTTAGGGCCATACAGAGGGAGGATTAATCAAGAACCATGAATTCAATTGAGTTCCCCTACAAACTAAACGTAGCGATCGAACTACCGTAATAAACAAGACGGCATTAATGTGTAGAGGCCGATTTCTTGGTAGGCCTTAGTCAGAGACTTAGAAGAACACAAAGACCCGTAGGTAAATAGTTAGTACAACGATGATTACCACTGAAAAGGCGATAAACCGCGGTGGATTTTCTTTAAAGCTCTGCCAAACAGTCTTCGCTTCACCGTTCGCTGCGCTCAATTGATATTCTCTGCGCAATCGCTCAGTACGCTCACTTTGGTATTCATCGATTAATTGGCGTGCGAATTCGAATCTTTCAGATTCATGTATCCAAATAGCGGGTAATGAAATCCCCCAGTTACCCGCCGAAGTTTCGAAGTAGGCAATGTCATTGCTCTCCAAAAGCTCCCGTATATCCTGAGCTTCATCGATGGGAACGTTGCGTAGCCTGAATACTAATTTTGACATAGTGGGTTCTTTGGCCTGATCCTTGATTCGCTTTTACGCTAGTTGCGGGCATGCTACCTTTAACCCGTAGTCGTGTAAAATTAGAGCGAAAATAGCTGATTTGATCGCTTATGCTAGCTACGCAGTCGGTGTTGTTTGAAAAGTAGTAATTACCAGTAGGGGGAAGTAGAGATGCAGGAATTAATGGAGTCGATTCGACGAGCGTATGTGGTTATCGCTTGTCTATTCCTACTTAGTCTTTCACAGGCGAAAGCAGATACATCAGTCTGGTCAGTGCGTTCTGGTGACAACGTTATCTATCTCGGTGGAACGGTGCATCTATTGCGCCCGGCTGATTATCCCCTACCTGGTGAATTTGAGGAGGCCTATCAAGCTAGCTCCGAGTTATATTTCGAGACGGATATCGCATCGATGAGCGATTTGTCGGTACAGGCTCAAATGTTGCAACAGCTTACTTATGGCGACGATGAGTCCTTGAGTAGTATTTTGAGTGACGAGGCCTACGCGGCTCTTTCTGCCTACACGGCGACGGCAGGATTGCCTATAGCGATGCTGAATAAATTCAAACCTGGGCTCCTCATTAGCACGCTGCAGATACTTGTATTTCAGAGTATGGGATTTACTCCTCAAGGCGTAGACGCGTTCTTCCATACTCGAGCAGTCGGTGATGGAAAAGCAGAAGGGCAATTGGAGACAGTGCAGGAACAAATAGGATTTATCGCGGCAATGGGCGAGGGAAATGAGAGCGAATTCATTCTGCTTTCGCTGAAAGACCTTGCAGAAACAGGTGACGTTATGGAGGACATGATTGGCGCCTGGCGTTCGGGTGATGCTGAGGGCTTGTCTGAGCTATTCGTAGAAGAGATGAAGGTGGAAGCGCCGGCGTTGTATGACACGCTGCTCTTACAAAGAAACCTGAAGTGGGTTCCTCAAATCGACAGCATGCTGCAAGACGCAGACACAGAGTTTGTTCTGGTCGGAGCGGCTCATCTTGTCGGCGAAAATGGGCTGCTAGACCTGCTCTCGCAGAAGGGCTACGAGATCAATCAATTATAGTTTCGGGCAGGGCAAAGCAGAAGTCACGCAGAGATAGTGAGCCTCTGCTCAGAATCTCCACGCTGCTACAGCAAGGTTATTAAGAGCTGGTTTTGTGGCTGAGCACTATCTGTCTTGGGCCACTGGTCGAGGTTTGACCACTAACACCTGAAGGAATTTCTTGAACTTTACCACCTGACTTTAAGAATGCGTCTACGTGTTGTGCTAGATCTGCGCGATTACTTACTGCCGCGTCTTTTTTTGATTTATTTGCCATACTTAACTTTCTCTAATTCCACAAGAACCGGAAATTATACACCCTTTCGTCACTTTCGGCCACA
>CALKDE010000198.1 GCA_938082955.1 uncultured Pseudomonadales bacterium | reverse complement strand
GATAGATCTCATTAATCGTAGGCCTAAAGTTTTATTGCCATTGACAGATAACTGTATATAATTACAGTACTAATACCAAAAAGGACAATGACATGCTTAAACTCACGGCCCGGCAAGAAGAAATCCTCGCCTACGTTAAGGAGTATATGCACGAGACCGGTTACCCACCTACTCGCTCTGAAATAGCCAGCAAGATGGGCTTCAAATCACCGAATGCCGCCGAGGAACATCTGCGGGCACTGGCCCGAAAAGGCGCGATCGAGGTTCTACCGGGGACATCCAGAGGCATTAAGCTACCAATTAACGAACAGCTAGGCCTTCCCATTATAGGCCAAGTAGCGGCCGGCAGCCCAATTCTCGCTCAGGAATCAATCGCTGATTACTGCGATATACCTCCGGACATGTTTTCACCCCCAGCTCACTATCTTCTCACTGTAAAAGGCACCAGCATGATCGATGTCGGTATCTATGAGGATGACTTGCTTGCCGTACACAAAACCGATCAAGCCAAAAACGGAGACATCGTTGTCGCGAGAATTGATGATGAGGTAACGGTTAAGCGATTAGAAAAGGGCCGCAGCAAATACAAACTGAGCTTGCTGCCGGAAAACCCTGACTTCGAGCCTATCGAAGTAGATCTGAGAAGTTGTGATTTCGCTATTGAGGGGATCAGTGTTGGGGTAATACGGCGTAACATTTAACACCGTATCTAGCCAAATATTGCAGAAAGCTCTGTGTGACAGCATGGACTGTGTCACAACCAGTGCGCTGAGTGCCGCTAGTCCTTTTTAACGGCTTTCTTCTTCGCAGCCTTTTTCTTTACGGGCTTTTTCTTTACGGGCTTTTTCTTTACTGCTTTAGCTTTCTTCTCCGGCTTGGTAATTACCCATTTTCCGCCTTCATGGTAGGCCTTCCAACCAGTGGCCTTTTTGTCGATCTCAGTCTGCACATATTGCTCTTTCGTCTTGCGAGAGAAGCGAACTAGCGTCTTATTGCCAGCACCGTCTTCTAAAGGGGCCTCTAAAAGAAAATTATACTTTGGGTCAATCTCAGACTTATGCGGGAGCAATTCTTCTATGTAGGGCGCCCTAGTCTCACGATTTTTAGGAAACTTACTTGCCGCCAGGAACATACCCGCCGCACCATCACGCAGCACATAGTGGTCTTCCACCGTCTCGCATATTAATTCCGGCATCTGAACAGGATCCATCTTGGGCGGCGCCGCTTCGCCGCTTCTTAGAAGTTTACGTGTGTTCTTGCAGTCTTCACGGCTACAACCGAAATACTTACCAAAGCGGCCGGTCTTCAATTGCATATCTTGGCCACATTTATCACATTCGATAATGGGTCCATCGTAACCGCGAATCTTGAATTCGCCGTTTTCAATTTCGAACCCTAGGCAATCTGGATTGTTACCGCAGACATGTAATTTTCGCTTCTCGTCGATGAGATAAGGCTCCATCGCCGTATTACAAATCGAGCAGCGGTGCTTGTTTCTTAACAGGATATTCTCCTGCGCCTCTGCCTCTTCCGCCGTATCGGTGCGAATCGCATCTTCACCAGCTGTCAGGTTAATAGTCGATTTACAGCGCTCCTTAGGTGGCAATGCGTAGCCCGAACAGCCCAGAAAGACACCTGTCGATGCCGTTCGAATTTGCATGTGACGACCACACTTCGGGCACTCAATATCAGTTTCGGTCGGATCGTTCGTCCGCATACCGCCATCTTCGCCTTCGGCCTTTATTAGCTGGCTGGTAAAGCCCTCATAGAACTCATTCAGCAGGACTTTCCAATTCTTTTCACCACCTGCAACCTCATCGAGCGACTCTTCCATCTTCGCGGTGAAGTCATAACTCATCAGCTCGGCGAAACTTTCTTGCAATCGTTCCGCGACGATATCGCCCATCTTCAACGCGAAGAAACGCTTGCTCTCGGTTCGCACATAGCCCCGATCCTGAATCGTTGAGATAATCGAGGCGTAAGTAGAAGGACGGCCAATGCCTCGCTTCTCTAATTCTTTGACAAGGCTGGCCTCGGTGAAGCGCGCTGTGGGTTTAGTAAAATTCTGAAAAGGCTCAAGTAGCTCTAGATTCAATAAGTCGCCTTCTTCAACTGCAGGCAACACGATATCTTCATCTTTGGACGGCATCACTTTCAGGTAACCGTCGAACTGCATGATGCGCCCCTTTGTTCGCAGCTCGAACTCAGCGGCAGCTACAGTGATAGAAGAGCTTAGATATCTAGCAGGTTGCATCTGACAGGCAACGAAGTACTGCCAAATCAACGCGTACAGACGAACTGCATCCGGCTCCATGCCCATCAGCTTCTCGGACACAGTCTTTACCTCAGTGGGCCGCACCGCCTCGTGCGCTTCCTGCGCCCCTTCTTTCGAGCTGTAGAAAATCGGCTTCTCGGTGAGATACTTATTACCGAAACTCTTGTCGATATAGTTGCGACACATGGCAATGGCGTCATTGCTCAAATGAGTGGAGTCAGTACGCATATAGGTTATATAACCGGCCTCGTAGAGGCGCTGCGCCATCATCATTGTCTTCTTTACCCCGAAGCCAAGTCTTGTGCTTGCGGCCTGCTGCAGGGTCGAGGTGATCAATGGTGGCTTCGGCTTGGACGAGGTAGGTCGATCCTCGCGCTTCTTCACCTTATAGTCTGCGCCTTCCAAGGTCGCCAGAGCGGCGTCGGTATCTGCCTTATTGTCCGGTCGGAAATTGCTGCCATCTTGCCTGACTAGCTGACAACGAAGCTTTTCCTTCTTCTTCGTATTTAGTTTCGCAAACACTTCCCAGAATTCTTCTGGAATAAACGCGCGGATTTGTTGTTCTCGCTCTACAACCAGACGAACCGCAACGGATTGCACTCGGCCCGCAGACAGTCCCCTGGCAACCTTTGCCCAGAGCAATGGAGAAACCATGAAGCCCACAACTCGGTCTAGAAAGCGCCGCGCCTGCTGCGCTTCCACATAGCGCATATCTACCTCGCCCGGTTCCTTAAAGGCATCAGTGATGGCTTTCTTGGTAATTTCGTTAAATACCACGCGCTTATAGCGATCAGGATCTCCGCCAATGGCTTCCTGCAAGTGCCAGGCAATAGCTTCCCCCTCTCTATCAAGGTCAGTCGCAAGATAGATGTGATCGGCATTCTTGGCGAGCTTCTGCAACTCAGCAACGACTTTCTCTTTGCCCGGCAGGATCTCATAGTTTGCCGCCCAATCTTGCTCCGGATCAATGCCCATTCGCTTCACAAGTTGTTGTTTGGCCTTCTTTTTCTTGTAGATGACCTTTTCTTGTGGAGGCATCTTTCGAGTCAGAGCTGCTGCCGCTGCACGCGCCTTAGTATCGATAGGCTTGCCGCTGCCACTGGTTGGCAGGTCGCGTATATGCCCAACACTGGACTTCACAATGTACTCGTTACCCAAGTACTTATTGATCGTTTTAGCCTTTGCTGGCGACTCAACTATTACTAAAGATTTAGACATTGGCTATAAAAACTCTCTGATTCTGGCGATTGTGGCTAGTCAAACAGCGCACATATATAAGGATAAGTTGGAGGTGGGTCAAGTTTTCTCTTAAAAAAAGATTTCCAAGCACAGTCGTGAATCCTGACATTCGATAAGCAAGTGGACAATTTATAAGGGAATTATTGAGATTGAAGCAAGAATAAGTGAGAAGAATATTAGTCAGGTGAAAGTGATTTGCCTGCACAAGGTCACAAATTCATCCGGCAGCAGGCGCCGGGACATAGAAAAGCTAACGTGAGCCATCCAAAGCCAGCGGCCGATTCAAGGGG
>CALKDE010000197.1 GCA_938082955.1 uncultured Pseudomonadales bacterium | reverse complement strand
GGCAGCAGCCTTGGGATTCACACTTGAAGTCGCTCACACAAACGCCAGTGACGGCTACCAGCATGTGTTGTACGGTACCATTGCCCTAAATGGGGAAGGTGGCGTGCAGGGCGCAGAAATTTCGCTTCCTGACTCCACGGTTGACGCCGAGAATATCACTTGGGGTAGCTGGGATAACCCCGTTGAAGAAAACTGGGTTGTGGTAACAGCTGAGGCTAATGGTGAAGTTGAGCTACAAACCGCAAATTATCTCGCCAGTGTTAATCCGACTCCAGTCGCAAATTTACAGGGTACTGGGTCCTATGCAAGCACCGCCGCATCTTCCTTCATTGGTAGCGGTAGCGCCGGCGATGTGACGCAAGTGGTTGCGGGCCTAGATGTCGACTTCAACACGGGCATTATTAGTAATGGCAATCTACAAATTGCAGTTGGTGGCGCTCAAGCTTGGGAAATAGACTTCGCCGGTTCCATTAATAGTGGCATGGTAGATCTCAATTCGATCGGCGGCACGCTCTCCGACCCTGGTGGGCTAATCAGTAACTCTATCGATGCGAACCTGGGCGGTGTATTTACCGGCACAGGTGCCGAGGCATTTGTTGGTGGCTTCGATCTAATTGACCAGTTGGACCAGTTCAATCAGGTAGATGGGCTGTATACAATAGAGCGCTAAGCGCTAAATTCGCACACTAAAAAGGGAGGCCTTAAGCCTCCCTTTTTAGTGCAAAGTATACCAACTTGGCAATACCGCTAAACACGTTACTCGCCTTCTTTTGATTCTTCTTTAAAGTCCAGCGATGCTGAATTAATACAATACCTCAGTCCAGTTTCTACCGGCCCATCTGGAAACACATGCCCCAGATGTGAGTCGCACTTGTTACAGACCACTTCGCTTCTGATCATGCCGTGAGAATAGTCATTCTTCTGGCCGACTACTTCCGCATCAGCCGGGGCATAAAAGCTTGGCCAACCTGAACCTGAATCGTATTTAGTATCAGAGGAGAACAAGGGCTCGCCGCAGGCTGCGCAGTTATACATCCCCTTGTCTTTCAGGTCACAATACTTGCCAGAAAATGCCGCCTCAGTTCCAGCTTGCCGAGTAACACGGTAGGTCTCGCTATCGAGCTCCTGCCTCCACTGCTGTTCCGTCTTCTCAATTTTTTTTGGATCGCTCACGACTCTACTCCTTAAGTAATTCTAGCTTGAATAATACACCAGAAATTGAATGAGAGCCCCTCATCCAGAAGAAACTGCTGAACCTCGCACTGCAGCTCGAATCACAGCAACCTTTACTAAAAATGTGGTTATTCAAAAGTGATAGCTGCCGATGAATGAGTAGGCAGTAATGAAATTTACTAGCAGTAGAGAGCGAAAAGAATGACTACGATTTATCAGTCCGACAAACTCGGCAATGTCTGTTACGACATCCGTGGCCCAGTATTAGAGCAAGCCAAGCAACTAGAAGAGGAAGGCCACCAGATATTAAAGCTCAATATTGGCAACCCAGCCGCCTTCGGCTTCAATGCCCCCGATGAAATTCTGCATGATGTAATCCACAATCTATCTGCCGCGCAGGGCTATTGCGATTCAAAAGGGCTGTTCTCTGCCCGCAAAGCGATTATGCAGGAATGCCAGCGCTTGAATGTGCGTGAAATAGGAATAGATGATATCTATCTGGGAAACGGTGTTAGCGAGCTTATTACCATGGCGATGCAGGCACTTTTAAATAACGGCGACGAAGTGCTCGTTCCTGCACCTGATTATCCTTTGTGGACGGCAGCTGTAAGCTTAAGTGGTGGCACCGCTGTTCACTACGTATGCGACGAGCAAGCAGACTGGTTTCCCGATATCCTCGACATAGAATCCAAAATCAATAGCAACACGCGCGCGCTGGTCATTATTAATCCAAACAATCCAACTGGAGCCGTCTATAGCAAAGAAATTTTGTTGCAACTGATCCAGCTATGTCGCAAGCATGAGCTCATTCTTTTTGCTGATGAAATTTACAGCAAAATTGTCTATGACGATGCCGTACATACTCCCATCGCTTCGTTGTGTGATGATGTTTTTATCGTTAGTTTCAATGGGCTCTCCAAATCCTACCGCCTCGCAGGGTTTCGCTCCGGCTGGATGATTCTTAGCGGCCCGAAGGAAAATGCCAGCAGCTATATAGAAGGCCTGGAAATTCTTAGCAATATGCGGCTATGCGCGAATGTTCCAGCGCAGTTTGCCGTGCAGACAGCGCTAGGTGGTTATCAGAGTGTCAATGACCTGGTTTTGCCAGGTGGCCGATTGAAGCAGCAGCGCGATATAGCGTGGGAGTTACTCACTCAAATTCCAGGTGTAAGTTGTGTAAAACCGCGCGGCGCGATTTATATGTTCCCCAAACTCGATCCGGCGGTCTATAAGATTGACGACGACGTCGCCTTGATAATGGACATACTTGAGCAAGAACAAATTCTTCTGGTGCAAGGTAGCGCCTTCAATATCGAAGACACGCAACACCTGCGCCTGGTATTCCTTCCCCGAGTGGATGAGTTAGAGCCCGCTGTAGCCGGTATCGCAAGAGTGCTTGAGAAGTACCGTCTGTAGTTATTCGAAGCGAAAGCCAAGAACGCTAAGTTGCTGTTGCTGATCCGAGGAATAAGTATTTCTTCTAAGCGTCTTACTTATAAACTCGCGCCTTTGTAAAAGCTTCTCTCGTAATGAATCGAACGCTTCAGCTCCCTCTCCTTTTCTCAGCGCCTGCTTAAACTGTTCACTGAGTTCAATTAAGGGGAACGCTGCTAGCAAGGTGCTCCACTGACTCAACTTTCCCGCGGCATTCTCGGCAACGGTAATATCGGAGTTTTCCTCGCCAGCCTGAATATCTGGAGTAGTACCAAGCCTAAAATACTCTTCAAACGCTCGAGCTAGGATCTTCGTCGCGTTCGATTTTGCCTCCGCACTATAACCTGCAATATGAGGTGTCGCGATATCAATTAACTGAGCCAAAGACGAATCAATGGTAGGTTCATCCGCCCACACGTCGAAGACAGTCATGATATCTTCGCGCTTCGAAAGAAACAGCTTCAGAGCTAATTCATTCACTACATCTGCGCGACATGCGTTGATCAAAATTGCATTTTTTTCCAGTGCAGCGAGTTCTTTAGCGCCTATCAGATTTAGTGTTGGATACGGACCACTGACCGTAAGCGGCACATGCAAGGAAATAACATCGCATTCGAGCACTGTCTCCAACGAATAATATTCAAGCTCGCCCTCGCCTCTTGCCGCCAGAAAGGGGTCATAGCAACGAACCTCAACTCCTAATTCTTCGAGCTTCGCTGCGAACAAACCACCGACCGCACCAGCGCCAACAATACCCACCCTACTGCCTGCAAAAGAGAAGCCTTTATGTAAAGCAGCGCAGGCCAAGGCTGTAAAGCAGTAGTCGACCACTGCGTTCGCATTACTGCCCTTTGCATCTACGAAATGTATACCTGCATTGCGCAGATAGGCCCTATCGACATGATCAACACCGCTGGTCGCCGTGCCGACAAAACGAACCTTGCTCCCCCCTAGCAGAGTCTCATCGATAGAGGTAATAGAGCGAACAAGTAGCGCATCCGCATCGACAAGATCTGCCTGATCTACGCTTCGACCATCAAAGAGATGAAGCTCGCCGTAGCGACTAAATTTCGCCTCAACCGCTAGAATGTTCCTATCTGCAAAAATTTTCATAGTAATATTACAAAGACAACGCTATTCGTTTGAAAAGCGTTCAGCAACGGAAAGCAGGTGCGCGCTATCATTTTTTGTGAACTTATAATTCGAAAGAAATTTTTCAAATGAAGAGATATCGATAGCCGCCACTTCTAGCGAGCTGGGTACCACATGTGCAAATCCCTCATGCTGGTCATTGGCATCACAGATAATAGTAGCTAGCTTGCGACTCAACTTTGCCTCCGCCTGATGCGCCTCCAGCTTTAATGCCAAACCGGCTGCTCCGCGCAAGGAAAGACCTGCTACCGCATCAAGGTTTTCATAAATACCGTCCATGCTCGCAAAGTTTCGCAGCAATTCTTTGGCCTTAACTGGCCCCACCCCAGGAACCCCGGTGATACAATCAACCGCATCACCTACGAGGCCTAGATAGTCGGCAAATTGCTCAGGACTTACACCGAATTCTTCTTGGATATCCGCCCTGTAACGCCTTCGATTGCCGCTGTAGTCCCACATATAATCTTTGTCAGTCCGCAGCAGTTGTGAAAGGTCTTTATCTCTAGTGACGATACACAGTGCAGGGTTTCCCGGCAGCAGTTCGGACATTCTTACTGAGAGCGTTCCGATGATATCGTCAGCCTCGTACTTCTTGCTCGCATAGGATGCCATGCCAAGAATGGAACAAATTTCTCTACAGCCTTTTAGCTGCATCGCGAGGTTTTCGTCCGGCAACTCCCTATTAGATTTGTAGTTTGGGCAGAGGTCGTGTCGAAAGCCACTAAAAAGACTTTCATCTAACGCTACCGCTATTCGCTCAGGTTTAACCCGCCTTAAAAATTGTAGCAGAAATTGGGCAAAGCCGTAGACAGCACTCAGTTCGTTACCATCGGCATCGACGCATTCCACATGGGGAGAAAAATGCGACTGGAATATATAAATAGAGCCATCTACTAAATAGTAGGTACCATTGTGATCGGTCATATAAGGCCCTCTCTATCCAATCTCAATCAGGGTTGCAGCCAGAACTATGATTCGACCTTGCGAATTAGATACGCAAAGCTTCCGTCTTTCTCGATTGATTCGAGCAATTCATGCCCGAGAAAATGACAAAACTTAGGCACGTCGCGACTAGTTGAAGGGTCAGTAGCAACTAGCTTCAGTAGCTGCCCTGCTTCAATATCACGAATTTTATTGTGTAAAAGCATCACCGGTTCTGGGCAGAACAAACCAGAGGCATCCAATTTTAAGGCGACATCCAGGCCCGACTCATCGATATCTTTTTGATTTTTTTGATCGGACATAATAATTCTTCGCTGTCTTATCTATTAACGCTCTGCAACTACTTGTAAATCACAACTCTGACTTTCCGGATCAAAGGTGACCACTATCTTGCCACGCTGCAATTGATTCATTACCTGTTGCACTTTCTGTTCCAGGCTAGTCTCATGATCTCCATAGTCGGTGCCTTCACGACTTATGAACTCTTCGATAATTGCCGTCAGTGTTTCAACTTTTAGATCTTGAAAAGGAATATTCATAGCTCAGCGTTCACAGAGTATTCCTATTTGGTGTCAGTAAATATTTCATCGCTAGAAACTAGACGAGCTCAACTACATTTAGCTCTGCCGAGTCCGGAGAATATGTTTGTAGCTCAGCAAAAGGAAAGTTTTTAGTATCGGCTAACTGCGACAACGAAACATTTGCGATACTGGTAAATATGGTTTCAACGCGCCCCGGGTGGCTTTTATCCCACTGCTGCAGCATTGCCTTAATTGCCTGTCGCTGCATATTGTCCTGCGTGCCACAGAGGTTACAGGGGATAATGGGGAAATGACTAAGCTCCGCGTAACGTGAGATTTCTTTTTCTTTGCAGTAAGCAAGAGGACGAATTACGATGTTTCTCTTATCATCGCTCAGCAGCTTCGGTGGCATCGCCTTTAACTTACCCCCATAGAACATATTCAGAAATAGCGTTTCTACAATATCGTCTCGGTGGTGACCTAGTGCTATCTTGGTAGCACCTAGTGATTGCGCGTGGTTGTACAGAATTCCTCTACGCAGCCTTGAGCAAAGACCACAATAGGTTTTACCCTCTTCAACCTTATCGGTAACTATCGAGTAGGTATCTTTCTCGATAATTGTGTAGTCCACCTTTAAAGCATCGAGATAAGCCGGCAGTACATGTTCTGGAAAGTCTGGCTGCTTCTGGTCGAGGTTTACCGCGTGTAGCTTAAAATCAATAGGCGCGTGTTTCTGCAGGCTTAGCAGGATATCTAACATCGCATAGGAATCTTTCCCACCGGAAAGACAGACCATCACCAAGTCGCCCTCTTCGATCATATTGTAATCAGCAATCGCACGGCCAACATCTCGGCGCAGGTTCTTGCGCGAACGGTTTAGCAAGGAGTTCTTCCCAGCACCAGGGTCTACTGCGGCAGGCTTGCCACTTGCTAGTAGGGCATTATTACTGAAGGGTAATTCGCTAGACATAGGATCTACACTCTCTCCAGCACCGTGGAGATACCCTGACCCAATCCTATACACATCGTTGCCAGGCCTAGTGTCGAGTCATTGTCTTCCATATTATTTAGCAAGGTAGTTGTTATCCGTGTACCCGAGCATCCCAACGGATGACCTAGAGCAATGGCCCCACCTTTCAAGTTTACCTTTGACTCAAATACGTCGGTTAGTTTTAAGTCTTTGATAACCGGTAACGATTGTGCAGCAAACGCTTCGTTAAGCTCAACACAGTCAATATCCTCAATAGCGAGCCCTGCCTTCTTCAGCGCCTTGTGCGAGGCTGGAACTGGGCCGTAACCCATAATCGACGGATCTACACCCGCATAGGCCATAGATCTCACCTTCGCTCGAATTTTCAGGTTTAGCGACTGAGCTTTCTCGGCACTCATCATCAACATCGCCGATGCGCCATCTGATATCTGTGACGAAGTACCCGCGGTAACCGTGCCATTAGCAGGGTCGAAAATTGGACGTAACTGTGCCAACCCTTCTACTGTGGTGTCTGGCCGAATGGTTTCATCATGCTCCAGTAAAATTTTCATTCCACGCGCATCATGGCCTTCGATTGCCACTATTTCATTGGCAAAGCCACCTCCTACACGCGCCTTCTGCGCAAGCGCATGGGAACGAACAGCAAACTCATCCTGTTGTTCGCGACTGATACCATGCATCTTAGCTAGCACCTCCGCCGTTACTCCCATCATCCAAGATGCCTTGGCTATATGCTTGGAGGCCTTAGGGTTCAAGTCGATGCCATGCACCATTCCAACATGGCCCATGTGTTCCACACCGCCGACAATAAATTGATCACCGTTATTACTCTGAATTGCCATAGCGGCGGTATGCAGCGCCGACATAGAGGAACCGCAGAGTCGATTTACCGTTTGCCCACAGCTGGAGTGTGGCAACACAGACATTAGCGCCGCATTTCTTGCAATATTCCAACCTTGTTCTAAAGTTTGATTAACACAACCCCAGATCACATCCTCGACTTCGTCTGGTGACACACCCGCATTTCTCTCAAAGAGTGCATTGATTAGTCGCGCTGACAGTTCTTCCGCACGCACGTTGCGATACGCACCGCCTTTGGATCTAGCCATTGGTGTTCGTATTCCATCTACGATTACGGCGTCTCTGGCATTTAACTTCATGTTATCTCCTAACAATTTATATAAGGCATGCTTAGGTAACCTGGCAGGTGCCCAAAATTCTGCTGCTATTTATAAAACCCCTAGCTATAGAAAGTTTCGTTTGCTGAAGCCATATCACGTAGCTTCGCCGTTGGCTGATAGAGCTCACCTAGACCCGCATATTTATCGGCGATCTCACAAAATTGGCTCAGGCCCAGGCTATCGACATAGCGCAGCGCTCCACCGCGAAATGGCGGAAAGCCAATGCCAAGCACCAATCCCATATCCGCCTCGATAGCCGTACTTACGATTCCATCCTCCAGGCAGCGAATAGTCTCCATGCACATGGCAACCATCATTCGCTGCACTATTTCTTCATCCTTAAACTCTTTGCTTGTAGATGCCATCGAAGCGGCAAGCTGTTCAGTTGCTGGGTTCGGAAGTTTCTTCGGCTTGCCCCTCTTGTCGTTCTCGTAGAGATAGAAGCCACTGCCGGATTTCTGCCCAAGGTCTTTGTGTTCAAATAGCTTGTCTATTACGGTGTCAATATCCAACTTCATACGCTCGAACCCTGCCGCCATAACAGCCTGCGCATGAACCGCTGTATCCAGACCAACAACATCCAACAAATAAGCGGGCCCCATAGGCCAGCCGAATCGCTCCATCGCCTTATCGATCTGCTTATAATTAGCACCATCGTTTATCAAACGCGAGAAAGCACCGAAGTAAGGGAATAGAATGCGATTAACTAAAAAGCCTGGGCAGTTATTGACCACGATGGGTATTTTTCCCATCTTCTTCGCATAGGCGACTGT
>CALKDE010000196.1 GCA_938082955.1 uncultured Pseudomonadales bacterium | reverse complement strand
AAGGCTGACCTGACAATGGCACTTAACGGCGCATTAGCCGGCCTAGTAGCCATAACAGCAGAGCCTGCTGATCCGACTCCGCTGCTTGCTACCATTATTGGCGCCGTCGGCGGCACAATCGTAGTGTTCAGTATCCTTACTCTGGACAAGCTGAAGATTGATGACCCAGTCGGTGCTATCTCGGTTCACGGCACTGTAGGCATCTTCGGAATCTTCGCTGTACTTCTATCCGATCCCGATGCGACTTTTATGGGTCAACTGGTCGGCATGCTAGTGATTTTTACTTGGGTGTTTAGTGCTAGCTTGGTCACTTGGTTAGCAATCAAAGCCATCATGGGTCTGCGAGTTACTGAGGAAGAAGAAGTGGAAGGCGTCGACATGTCCGAATGTGGCATGGAGGCCTACCCAGAATTTGTTAATCAGTAAGCAGTAAAGAACAACTCTCCCTTAGGGTAGAACTTTACCTAGCGCCTTTGTTTTTAAAGGCGCTTTTTTTTGCCTTGGATTCAGTCATTCTTATGGAAAATCGCTTCACCGTTTCTACTAGCCAATGTCAACAAGCGCTGAACCGTTAATAATCTCACAAGCGTATTTTGTAAAGTCGAGCCTTGCTCGATTAAGTGAGTAGCAGTACTAGCGCGGCAGGCATAGGTTCGTTCTGGGACCGATTTTAGTTGTGTCTAACTACATGTCTCCATACTTGTGCTGCAGAATCGCGAGCGCGGCCACCGGTGCAGTCTCAGTGCGTAGTATTCTCGAGCCTAAAGCGACGATCTGAAAATCATTGCCTTGTGCCCAGTGGATCTCATTTGCCGAAAATCCGCCTTCGGGTCCTACCAATAAGACACAGTTGTTTTCCGCAATACAGTGGGGAAGCGCATCAGAGCCGCTGGGTTCTAACATCCACTTGTTCACAGTTTCACCTAAAGACAATTCCATCACAGAGATGGGTTTATGTATCACCGGAACATCCACTCTGCCACTCTGCTCACAGGCGCTGATAGCTATCTTTTGCCAGTGTTGAAGCTTCTTCTCTACCCGCTCCGGTTTGAGTCTTACTTCACCATATTCGGTGTAGATAGGAGTAATCTCGTTAACTCCCAACTCAGTGGATTTCTGCACGGCGAAGTCCATCCTGTCCCCACGAGAAAGGCCAAGGATTAAGTGAACACACAAAGAGGTTTGCCTAGCGGAATCGTGCACGCCGCGCTTCTTCTCAAGCAACTCTATATCGACGGCTCGCTTTGTAACTGCGATTACCCTAGCGCGGAATTCCCCCTGCTGGGAATTAAAAACGAGAAGTTCATCATCGACACGCAGACGTAGAACATTGCTGAGGTAATGTGCAATTTCTTTAGGAAGTGAGATAAGCGCATTCAGCGCGAGTGGGTTATCGAGATAAACGCGCGAGAGTCGCATCGATCAATACCTACAGCAATTCGCGTTGCGGGCGATTGCCAAGATCTAGATTAGTCCAAATTTGGGTAACGGCCTGACTGAGGTTCATCGAATAGAAGTGCAGACCAGGAGCGCCACCTTGCAATAAGTCCTCACACAATTCTGTAACTACATCGATACCGAAGCGGCGTAGGCTCTCCTTGTCATCGCCAAAGCCGGTTAGCCGTTTGTTCAGCCAGCGCGGTATCTGCGCGCCACAGCTAGCGCTGAAGCGGGCGAGGTTGGCATAGTTGGTAATGGGCATGATGCCAGGAACAATGGGGATATCGATGCCTGCCGCTTGGCAATAGTCCACAAAGCGGAAATAGGCGTCGGGATTGTAGAAGTACTGAGTGATCGCCGAGTTTGCACCGGCATCTACCTTATCTTTGAAGAAGTTTACATCACTGGCATAGCTGTTTGATTCCGGATGGATCTCAGGATAGCAGGCGACATCGATATGAAAGTGATCGCCAGTCTCTGCTCGAATAAACTTGACGAGTTCATTGGCGTAACTATGTTGCACAGCTGCGCCTACACCCGAAGGCATGTCACCGCGTAAGGCGACCAAGCGTTTGATGCCAGCATCGATATAAACCTGCAAGATCTGGCGCAGTTCTTCCTCATTTGATCCACCAAAGGAAAGATGGGGAGCGCAGTGCGAGCCGGCTGCTTGATAACGCAATACCATCTGCTGCGTTCCCGACTTAGTCGAACCCCCAGCACCATAGGTTACCGAAAAGAAATCGGGATTCAGTTTGCTCAACTCTGCATGCACAGTATCCAGCTTCGCCTCTCCCACCTGAGTACGAGGTGGGAAAAATTCGATGCTGTACTTTGATGGATTAGATGAATCCATAGTTTAGCTGTCCTTGGTACCTATTATTTGTTGCTTAGTACTTGTAGCTATCGGCCTTAAAAGGACCGTTAACATCTACATTGATGTACTTTGCTTGATCACCAGTGAGCTGCGTTAGGACTCCACCGAAACCGCCGACCATCATGGCAGCAACTTCTTCGTCAAGATGCTTAGGCAGAACCTCAACGTAGAGATTGCTTTGCTTCTCAGCCGCGGGCAGGTCAGCGAATTTCTTCTCAAACATGAGCATCTGTGCCAATACCTGATTCGCAAATGAGCCGTCCATGATGCGTGAAGGGTGGCCAGTTGCGTTGCCTAGGTTGATTAGGCGTCCCTCAGAAAGAAGGATCAAATAATCGTCTTTATTCTCGGCGCCATCTCGATAGATCTTGTGAACCTGTGGCTTAACCTCTTCCCAGACCCAACTTTCGCGCATGTAGGCTGTATCGATTTCGTTGTCGAAGTGACCGATATTGCAGATCACGGCGCCTTTTTTGACTGCTTGTAGCATGTACTTGTCGCATACATTTATATTGCCAGTAGTTGTTACGACAAGATCCGTCTTCGAAAGCAGCAAGGTGTCTATGCCTTCGCTTGAACCTGTGTTGATGCCATCAATATAAGGCGAGACAATTTCGAATCCGTCCATGCAGGCCTGCATCGCGCAGATCGGGTCGATCTCGGCAATTCTTACGATCATGCCCTCTTGGCGAAGGCTCTGTGCAGAACCCTTGCCTACGTCGCCATAACCGACGACCAACGCCTGCTTACCGGAAAGTAACATATCTGTGCCACGCTTGATGCCGTCGTTGAGTGAATGGCGACAGCCGTATTTGTTATCGTTCTTCGATTTAGTGACCGAGTCGTTAACGTTGATTGCAGGAACTTTCAATGAACCTTCTTCGAGCATCTCTAAAAGGCGATGCACGCCAGTTGTTGTTTCTTCGGTAATGCCATGAATGTTTTCTAATAGCTGAGGGTACTTTTCATGCACCATTCCGGTAAGGTCTCCGCCGTCATCTAGGATCATATTTACATCCCAAGGCTCGCCATTTTTTAGAATAGTCTGCTCTATGCACCATTCACCCTCGTCTTCAGTTTGGCCTTTCCAGGCATACACAGCGACACCAGCGGCAGCGACGCAAGCGGCTGCATGGTCTTGGGTAGAGAATATGTTGCAGGATGACCAGCGCACTTCTGCACCTAGTTCTACAAGCGTTTCAATTAGCACGGCTGTCTGTACAGTCATGTGTATACAGCCAAGAATTTTCGCTGTAGCGAGTGGTTTTTCTGCAGCGTACTTTTTGCGCAGGGTCATGAGTGCTGGCATCTCTGCCTCGGCCAATGTGACTTCGCGACGACCGAAAGCGGCTAGGCTTATATCCGCAACTTTATAGTCTTCGGTAGTTACATTATTTTGTACTGATAAATCGTTCATGTCGTAATCCTTATAAGTTATGTTATAGACCAGCTGCTGCTTTAAGTGCGTCGGCTTTGTCAGTTTTTTCCCAGCTCAGGTCAAGATCTTCGCGGCCGAAGTGACCGTATGCAGCTGTGTCTTTGTAAATAGGTCTAATCAGGTCTAGCATCTTAATCAGGCCTTT
>CALKDE010000195.1 GCA_938082955.1 uncultured Pseudomonadales bacterium | reverse complement strand
CCATCTTCAAGAAGGCCTTCAATGGCCTTAACTTCAGTTGGCGCAGGCATATAATCGATTACCGCATCAAGCACTGCTTGAACACCCTTGTTCTTAAAAGCCGAACCACAAAGTGTAGGCACTATTTCACTTGCCAATGTGCGAATACGAATACCTAGCATGACGTCTTCTTCGGTCAGCTTGCCAGTTTCCAGATACTTATCCATAAGCTCTTCATTAGCTTCTGCTGCCGCTTCAAGCATGGTTTCACGCCATTCATCAGCTAGGTCTTGCATGTCGGCAGGAATATCTTCGTATTCGAAGGTGGCGCCTTGATCTGCTTCGTTCCAGCGAATCGCCTTCATCTTAACCAGGTCGACAACGCCCTTAAATTCGTCTTCCGCACCAATAGCCAACTGCAATGGAATCGGGTTAGCGCCTAATCGTTCTTTCATCTGGTCTACAACCATCAGAAAGTCAGCGCCGGCTCGGTCCATCTTGTTGACGAAAACCATGCGAGGCACTTCGTAGCGATTAGCTTGGCGCCATACTGTTTCCGTCTGGGGCTGAACACCTGAAGAGCCGCAAAGCACAACTACAGCGCCGTCCAATACACGTAAAGAACGCTCTACTTCAATAGTGAAGTCAACGTGCCCGGGTGTGTCGATGATGTTGATGCGGTGTTCGTTGTACTGCTTACCCATGCCGCTCCAGAAGCAAGTAGTTGCCGCAGAGGTGATAGTAATCCCACGCTCCTGCTCCTGTTCCATCCAGTCCATAGTCGCAGCACCATCGTGTACTTCACCAATTTTATGTGAAATACCTGTATAGAATAGTACGCGCTCAGTAGTTGTAGTCTTGCCCGCATCTACGTGAGCAACGATTCCGATATTGCGATAGCGCTCCAATGGATGCTTTCTGGCCACAGCTTATGCTCTTTATATAGAGAATTAATTCGATTTGAATTAGTTTGTCTTCTACAACGCATTGATTAGAAGCGGTAGTGTGAGAATGCCCGGTTGGCTTCCGCCATGCGATGCACGTCTTCGCGCTTCTTAACTGCACTACCCTTACCTTCAGATGCATCGGATATTTCACCAGCTAGACGCAATGCCATGGACTTCTCACCACGCTTACGGGAATGTTCAACTAACCAACGCATGGCTAAGGCATGGCGACGCTCGACACGTACTTCCACTGGCACCTGATAGGTAGCACCGCCGACACGGCGAGACTTAACTTCGACCATTGGAGCAATGGCATCCAGAGCCTTCTCGAAAGTTTCGAGAGGGTCGCCCGGAGTTCTAGCTGAAACCATGTCTAATGCACCATAGACGATACGCTCGGCAACAGACTTTTTACCATCGACCATCACGTGGTTCATAAATTTTGCGAGGGTTAAACTACCGAACTTTGGATCTGGCAGGATTTCACGTTTTGCAACTACTCTTCTTCTTGGCATTTGAGACCTCTATGTTTATTCAGGTTGATCCAGGACTTTAAGCCACCTCAATAGTGGCTCACCTGGCCTTACTCTCACTCATCGCTTTATTAAAGAGTCTCGATGAGACGCGTATCCTTACGCTTGTAGATGCATTGTCAGATAAATTTATCCAACAATGCTATGACTCCACATTCTACTGCTTGCTGCTTACTTTGGCTTCTTAGTACCGTATTTGGAGCGACTCTGCTTACGATCAGCAACGCCCGAAGTATCCAAGCTACCGCGAATCGTGTGGTAGCGAACACCTGGAAGATCCTTGACACGACCGCCTCTGATCAGAACAACGGAGTGTTCCTGCAGGTTGTGGCCTTCACCACCAATATAGGAAGACACTTCAAATCCGTTAACCAGACGCACGCGACACACCTTTCTCAAAGCCGAATTAGGCTTCTTTGGTGTAGTTGTGTAGACCCTAGTGCAAACACCACGCTTTTGAGGCGAGCCTTGTAGCGCAGGTACGCCGCTTTTGACGATTTTGCTGCGTCGGGGTTTACGTACTAATTGGTTAATTGTCGTCATGTTTTCCTTAAAACCTCTAATTTTTTTGGGAGAAACCACTTCCTATCATTTCAGTCTCTCATCGAAACGACCGTAGTCGTCGCTAGGTAGAGCTTAGTCAATAGAAAAATCGGTTCTCCGTCTCTCTTCATTAAATTCGGGTCAGCTTCCTAAACGGGTCACTGTAATGCGCCAAGGTCCTTAGAAATAGCCTAAGGGAGCTCCCAGAATAAAGGATGCGAGAGTTTAATGATCCCACATCCTCTAGTCAACTATTTCCAAGCATTGCTGCTTGTTTGAGCGGGCTCTTTAGCCTTATGCCTTGATATTAAGGGCTTCGCTCAATGCCGCTTCTACATCGCTTGCTGTCACAGAATCTGAATTAAGCTTGTCCGCGTAGGCCTTTTTACGGGCCGCGTGATACGAAAGACCCGTTCCTGCTGGAATAAGTCGTCCAACAACCACGTTTTCCTTCAAACCTCTTAGGAAGTCGCGCTTTCCAGTAACCGCCGCTTCTGTAAGAACACGGGTAGTCTCCTGAAACGATGCTGCCGAGATGAAGGATTCTGTTGCCAAGGAAGCTTTGGTTATACCCAGTAGCATGCGCTCGAAACGAACTTCCTGCTTCTCTTCTTCACGAAGAGTATCGTTAACTTCGAGGATCTGCGTATACATTAGCTGCTCGCCCTTGATCAGTGTCGAATCGCCAATATGTGTCACTTCGACCTTACGCAGCATCTGACGCACGATAACTTCAATATGCTTGTCGTTAATTCGCACACCTTGCAGGCGGTACACTTCTTGAACTTCGTTGACGACATATTGAGCTAGCGCCTCAACCCCTTTCAAACGAAGGATGTCGTGAGGAGCTGGTGGACCTTCAGAAACGACCTCTCCCTTCTCGATATATTCACCTTCGAACACTGTCATGGTGCGCCACTTAGGGATCAGCACCTCATAGTGATCGGATCCGTCGATTGGATTAACACCGTCTTTAGGTGTGATGACCAATCTGCGCTTACCTTTTGTTTCTTTACCGAAACTTACCGTACCGGAAATCTCAGCCAAGATAGCTGGCTCTTTCGGGCGACGAGCTTCGAACAAGTCAGCAACACGCGGCAGACCACCGGTGATATCACGAGTCTTCGAGCCTTCCTGCGGGATACGGGCAATAACATCGCCAATATTCAAGTCAACACCGTCATTCAAGCTAACGATCGCATTT
>CALKDE010000194.1 GCA_938082955.1 uncultured Pseudomonadales bacterium | reverse complement strand
ATAGTAATAGTAATAGTAATAGTAATAGGTTGTGAGAATTCAATCCGCGAGGATTAACTGCATCAATCTGCGGCATAGCCGAGGTCGATTGTGGGTTATCTAAAACAGATACCCAACTTGGAGAACGATAGTGAACGAAGGGATTACACCTACCTTGTTAATTTTGGAAGCGAGCCTGCCGGTGCAGTTAGTCCTGCTTACGTTGCTCGGGCTTTCGATAGTTTCCTGGGTGATGATATTTCAGCGCGCGTTGGTGCTGTCGGCTGCCGCTAAAGGAGTGCTTAGTTTCGAGAACCGTTTTTGGTCAGGCATGGACCTGAGTCAGCTTTATAAAGAAGGGAGTCAGATGCAGAAGGAGGATATTCCGCTCGTGGGCATGGAGAGTATCTTTCGCGCTGGCTTTAAAGAGTTTATGCGTCTGCGTCAGCAGCCTAACATGGACAAGGAAGCGATAATGGAGGGCGCACAGCGAGCGATGCGCGTGGCCTATTCCAGAGAAGAGGAGAAGCTCGAGAAGCATCTGCCGTTTCTGGCAACTGTCGCATCAGTCTCAGTTTACATCGGCCTATTTGGGACCGTAATAGGCATCATGAATTCGTTTATTGGGCTTGCCAGTCAGGCTCAGGTAACGATGCAGGTAATAGCGCCTGATATTGCCGAGGCGCTTATCGCTACTGCCATGGGTCTGTTCGTAGCGATTCCAGCGGTGGTCGTATACAACCGGTACACGGCGAATGTCGATAGCATCACCGGCAGCTACGTTACTTTCACCGACGAATTCTCAAGTATTCTGCATCGACAGATACATGTTGAATAAGCGCAGCTACTGAATAGGTTTGCTTGATGGAAACAATTGTCCGTAAGAAACGCAAACCAATGGGTGAGATTAACGTCGTGCCTTTTATCGACGTCATGCTGGTATTGCTAGTGGTGTTCATGGTGACCGCTCCCTTGCTCAATCAGGGCATCGAGGTGGAGCTGCCAGAGGCGAATAACGAGCCCTTGGCCATCGATGAGAACCAAGAAACGTTGGTCGTTTCGCTTACCGCCGAGGGAGATTACTTCATTAGCGTTGGGGCAACCGGTGAAGATCGTCAGCCGGTGACTTTGGAAACGTTGGGACAGCAAGTAGGCATAATCACCGCCGCGAATCCGACCATACAGGTTCTGGTAGAGGGTGATACACAAGCGGGTTGGGGGGCGATGGTAAATCTGATCACAACGCTGCAGGCGGCTGGGGTCGTGAACCCTAATTTTATTACCCAGCCGTTGGGTGTTCAGCAGTGAGTCTGCCAAACGACAAATGAAAGACACGTTCAACAATGTTGTAATCTACAACGGCTACCCGCTTTCGGTAGTGGTGGCCGTGACTTTTCACAGTGTAATATTGGCATTGCTGTTATATCTGCAAAGCAGTAAGAGCCCCGAGGCTTTGGAATTAGTCCAGCCTACAGTGGTGAAGGCATTGCTGATTCAAGAGAATCCTCAGGTTGCGAACGAGCGCAAGCGTTTGGAGCGGCGGCAGCAACAACAGAGAGTTCAAGAACGGGAAGTCGCGCAGCAAGCTGTTGACGCAGAACAACTAAGGAAAGAACAAGCAGACGCCAGGGCGGAAGAACAAAGAGTGGCGCGAGATCTGGCATCCTTGCGGCAACGTCAGGAACAGGAAAAGCTGGATACAGAGCAACTTGTGCGCGAGCGCAAAGAGCAAGAAGAGATTGAGGAAGAGCGGCGCAGGCTAAGGGAGCTCGCCGAGGAGCAACGCAAGATAGAGGTTCGTGATAGGCAAAGACAGCAAGAGAGTGCGGACGCTGCTGCTGCTGAACTGGCCACCTCAGAATTCGAAATGGTACAAAGTGGTACGGCGATAATTCAACAAGCTGTACAGAGTGTTTGGTCAAGACCGCCTAGTGCCAGGAATGGTATGCGGGCGATCTTGCAGATTAGGATGTTGCCTACAGGTGAGTTGATTGATGCGCTCATCACGCAGTCCAGTGGTGATCCAGCTTTCGACAGATCCGCAGAGAATGCGGTTTATAGTGCGGCACCGTTCAGAGAATTACAGGCATTGCCTATTAATGTGTTTAATGCGAATTTCAGGTCTCTTTCACTGATATTCCAACCCGAGGATTTACTGAATTGAATCTACGCAAATCGCTAACAATCATTCTGGTGGGCAGTCTATATTTGATGTCTTTTTCTGCACACGCGGAACTAAGCATTCAGATCACACAGGGCTCAGACAATCCAATTCCTATAGCCGTTGTGCCTTTTTCCTGGCAGGGCAATGGTGTGTTAAGTGAAGATATTTCACAGATAGTGATGAACGACTTAGAACAGGTTGGCGAATTTAGTCCCCTGTCTCGCTCGAACATGCTCAGTATGCCGAGTGAAGAACAGGAGGTGTTTTACCGCGATTGGCGCATTTTGGCTCAGGATTATTTATTGGTTGGCAAGATCGATAGAACTCCCGGCAGTCAATTAGTTCAAGTGCAATACGAATTCTTCGATATCAACCGCGAGATAAAACTTGCAGGCGAAGTCCTCACAGGAAGTGTGACCCAGCTTCGTGATATTGCACACGAGATTAGCAATGTGGTCTTTGAGCAAGTAACCGGTACACGTGGCGCCTTCACCAGCGAAATATTGTACGTGGTTGCCGAATACGTGAACCCTGAAAGAACAAGTTTTCGTCTGGAGAAGGCAGACTACGACGGGCAGCGTGCACAGATTTTGTTGGAGTCTGTCGAGCCTATTATGTCACCTAGTTGGTCGCCGACCGGAAGAGACGTCGCCTACGTTTCGTTTGAGACTGACCTGCCGCGAATCTATATCCAGAATATCGCCACCGGCGAAAGACGTCAGATAACAAACTATCCGAACCTAAACAGTTCGCCCGAATTTTCGCCCGACGGCACCAAGCTGGCAATGGTGCTATCCAAGGACGGTAGTCCAGATATCTATGTGCAAGACCTCACGACTAACCAGCTAACTCGGATTACAGATCATCCACTAATTGATACAGAGCCAAGCTGGACTGCCGATAGTCAATCTATCGTATTCATGTCAGAGCGCACTGGGCAGCCGCAAATTTACCAGATCGAACTGGGAGCCAGTTCTTTTGAAGTAGAGCGGCTAACGTATGACTGTTTTCAATGCCTTAATGGCATGTTTCTTCCCGATGGTGTGAATCTTGTGCATGTTCGCCGCGAGACGCGTCAGGACCCGAATTATCAGATTGCGGTGCTCAATATCGAAACGTTAAGAGTCATACCCTTGACGAACACCTCATTAGATGAATCGCCCAGTATTGCGCCGAATGGCAGCATGATAATGTATGCCACGAAATTCAATGGAAGAGGGGTGCTAGACGCCGTATCCATTGACGGAATGGTGAGATTCCGTTTACCATCTACGCAGGGCGATGTGCGGGAACCCGCGTGGTCTCCGTTCCTAAATTAAGCAGTATAGTGCAGTGAGCAGCAGGTTTTTTAGATAACGATTTAAGTCTTTGGAGGACTCAAAGAGTGACAAAGAAAAGCATACAAACAATTAAAATGGGCCTAATGGCTATCTCACTATTTGCCTTAGTGGCATGTAGTTCAACCAGTGACACTGAAGAAGGTGCAATGGGCGACGAAGGTTCTTCGGGCAGTGACTCGTCGACTAATAGCTCTGCGCGCACAAACGCAGGTTCTACCTCGGGTCAACTGACACAGGAAGAAATTCGAGCTGAGAATGCTCTGCGCCAGACTGTATTCTACTTTGATTTCGATATTGCCGAATTCAAACCTGCGGATCGTGAGACCCTCACTTTTCACGCCCGAAATCTTGCTGCAAATTCAGGCGAGAGAATTCGTCTTGAAGGACACGCTGATGAGCGCGGCACGCGCGAATATAACCTAGCCTTGGGTGAGCGTCGTGCCAACAGCATTCTTAACTACTTAATCGTAAATGGCGCTTCGCGTTCGCAGATTGAAGTGGTTAGTTATGGTGAAGAACAACCTGCGCAAGCTGGCCAAAGCGACAATGTGTATAGCCGTAACCGTCGCGTGGAAGTCGTTGCCCGATAAGCACTTAACTACGTGGTAGTAACAAACTATGAATCACATCCTGAAGGCTGCAACGCGTAAGCTGCATATTGTCTTTTGTGCCAGCCTGCTTAGTTCATCCGTTGCAGCCCAAGGGGTTGGTTCAGTAGTCGAATCACAGCCCTTCACTCCAGGGCAATCTCGCTCAGTCAATTCAGCTGCCGTCTCCAATAATAATGATGCCATGTCGCTCTTGCTGGATCAGATTGGTGATCTGCAGACCGAGGTGCAGTCTTTAAGGGCGATGGTTGAGGAGCAGAGTTTTGAGCTGCGCAAAATGCAGCGCGATTCTCTTAGTCGTTATACCAATGTCGATGACAGATTGAGTGGCCTCGAAACGAGTGCTACCTCCGCAGGGCCAGTTGTAGCCAGTGCAGTGCCATTAACGCAAAGATCAATTTCTACTCCTCGTCCGGATTCTGTTTCTCAATCACAGACGCAGCCAGCATCACTGTCACCAGCAACGACTCCTAGCAGAGCACCGGCAACGCGGAATATAGGCAGGGGCACGTTAGAGCCGGCAGTACTCAGTGAACAACAGCTTTATCAGATGGCCTATGATTCGGTAATCAAGAGCAATTTCGATCTTTCAATCGCGGAATTCGATCAGTACCTGAGCATCTATCCTGAGGGCCGTTTTGTTGCCAACGCGCACTATTGGAAAGGACAGGCCTATCTCTACCTGAATCGATACGACGAGGCAGTAGAATCTTATGAGGTGATCGGTAATCAACATCAAGATTCGGCGAAGCTCCCAGATGCGCTTTATGGGCTGGCGCTCGCTTACGAAGGCATGGGAAACATCTCGGAAGCTAAACGGCTATTAAGTGACATAAGAAGAAGGTTTCCTAATACCGGTGTCGCTAATCTAGCTGATACCCGGCTACTATCCCTCGACTAATCAATCAGATTTCAAAAAAACGCGATTCAAGCTGTGCGACGTGCATTATGCAGGGCGAGATAGCCGCCGTTACTATTCCGAAGAGATAGCGCAATGAACCCGACAACCACACTACGTATCACTGAGATATTTCATTCGTTGCAGGGCGAATCCAGAACAGTGGGCATTCCAACCGTATTCGTGCGCCTGACTGGCTGCCCACTTCGGTGCCAATACTGCGATACAGCCTATGCGTTTGACGGTGGTGAACTCATGGAGTTGGACGCCATAAAAACGCTGTTAGAAGAAATTGCTTGCGATTATGTGACGGTCACAGGGGGCGAACCATTGGCGCAGCCAAATTGTCTGCCGCTGCTTGAGCAGCTGTGTGATTCTGGCTATAACGTGTCGCTAGAAACGAGTGGCGCGATGCCTATAGAGGGGGTTGATAAAAGAGTTTCGATTGTCATGGACCTTAAGACACCTGCCTCGACAGAGGTTAATAAAAACCGGTACGAGAACATCGCATTCCTAAAGCCTAGCGACCAAGTTAAGTTCGTGATCTGCGATGAGAAAGATTATCTTTGGTCTAAAGCGAAACTTGATCAATACGACCTGCCAGCGAAGGTGGACGAAATACTCTTCTCGCCTTCGTTTGATGAGATAGAGCCTGCGCAGTTAGCCGAATGGATCCTAAGGGACAAACTAAAAATTCGCATGCAAATGCAATTACATAAACAGATATGGGGTTCAGTTGCAGGCAAGTGAGCCGCGACGAGTAAGAAGTATGAGCGCAGTAAAGAAAAAAAGAGCAGTAGTCTTGGTTTCGGGAGGATTGGATTCGGCAACCTGTCTGGCGATAGCCGGCGATCGTGGCTTCGAATGTTATGCGCTAAGTTTTGACTACGGGCAAAGAGCGAGCAGTGAACTCATTGCTGCACGGCGCCTAGCCGAAACTGCAGGCGTGTTAGAGCACAAGGTTATCGAGCTCAATATGGGCGCTATTGGCGGCTCTGCGCTCACCGATACGGACATATCCATACCGGAGCAAGAGTCAGAGGGAATTCCTGTCACCTATGTGCCGGCTAGAAACACGGTGTTCTTGTCCTACGCTTTAGCCTGGGCCGAGGTATTAAATGCCAATGCTATTTTTATCGGGGTGAACGCGCTGGACTATTCGGGATACCCGGACTGCCGGCCAGAGTATATTGAAGCGTTTCAGACACTCATAAACTTGGCGACGAAAGTAGGCGTTGAGGGCTCGGTAATCAGCCTAGAAACGCCACTGATCGATCTGACTAAAGCGGAGATCATTAAGACAGGGGTCGGCCTGTCTGTGGACTATGGCCTAACGGTATCCTGCTATCAGGCGGACTCCGAAGGCAGAGCTTGTGGTCAGTGTGATAGTTGTCGATTTCGAGTTAGCGGCTTTGAAACAGCAGAAGTAGAGGACCCGACTCGCTATCAATAGTGAGAATCGTCTGTTTGAGGGCAAAAAGTACCCGTCATGACTTGTCTTTTTTTATTATGATAGTACTATGACGCCCTCTCATTGGGGCGTTAGCTCAGTCGGTAGAGCAGTTGGCTTTTAACCAATTGGTCGTGCGTTCAAGTCGCACACGCCCCACCAATTTCCTTAGTACATGATTTGGCAAGTTAACCGCCTCGTAGTCCCTACCAATTTAGCAACTATCGACTGCTAATAGCGCTGGAATATCTAACTCTTCAAACGGCTCAAAATCAACAACCTTGCCTCGTATGGCTAAAGTACACATCCTGTCTGCAAGTTCATTCCCTTCAATACCGATGTGTGCTTTCACGTGGACTAAGTTGATGTGCGCGGCTATCTCGATGTAAACCTCTAACATCTGGGCTATGAGTTCTCGATTTGCTAAAGCCTTGCCTTTGCCAAATAATCTGCCAGAGCGCTTCCAGCCTTCCCCCCAGAGTGTCATTGAATTCACTGAGTAGGTGGAGTCAGAAAGTATCTGAACTTTCCTGCCTTGTTTAAGCTCTTTGTGTGCAATTAGCATGGCTTGATGCAGAGCATTAAGCTCTGCTGTGTTGTTAGTGCCATTAGGCTCATAAAGACCGTGATACAGGCTTTTAAGGCTGCCGGATTCATATACCGCAACTCCCGATGCCGCCTCGCCGGGGTTAGGGTCGCAACCGCCATCAGAAAATATATGGACGTCGAAAAAGGGGCTCATTGCAGCGGCAAGCTGTGTAGAGCTAGTAGGGATTTTCGATCCCTTGGTGGAGCTTGATGAGGCCTTGGTTTGCTCGGGGGGTTTACGCAAAGCCGCTTCTGCTTCAACTAGAGTAGGAAAGCTCTTGTGCTTGGCCCCTTTATACCCGATAACGGATTTTTGAACTTCAGGCCAGTTATTGAATATACCCGTGTTTTTACCCGCCCAGACTACATAGAACTTTTGCTTCGCCATTATTTTGTCCACATCCGTTATAGGGTATTGATAGGAAATCTGCTAATGCCACAAAACATCAGGAAAACTTTGCGTGGTTGCGGGCATCGTACCATCAGCAATAGCGTCATATAAGGGGGCTCGGGGTTGACGGGTCTGGGCTGTATTTTCTCTACTCTAATTGTTTAGCTGGCAGGTGGATTAATCTCGTTCTGATGCTGGAGATTGTAGAGGTAATGGCTTGCGTTTAAATCGCAGATATAGCCAGTCATTTAGCCATATTACTACAAACTGTCTATCCTCTGGCGATTGCAGCTGTTAATTAAAAATAACTGGCATAACGCAATGCAAGGATTGAAGATGAAAGGCCTCTCTTTCTTTAAAAAACTAGTTTTTTCCCTGGCGGCTGCAGTATTAGCTGTACTGCTTGTGCAGAGTAATGTCTTGGCACAGGATCATCCCGCAGTAGGAGACGAGCATGAAGATCATGGGGTAGGAGCCAATCCTCACTAGGTAGAACCTAAACAGGCGTGGTTCATTTGCTTCCCCGCGATAAAGCTATTACCGCTATACCCCGAGCGCAGACTCCAGCATTTTTCTTCTGTTAAAAACCACAGGCTTCAGCACGGGAATAGAAGCCTGTGATAAACTGGCCCTTGTTATTATTCGTAGTTGGCGACAATGAATCAGATCATTTCAAGTGAATCCTCCACGGCGCTATCCGCCGACACTGTGCTGGTGCG
>CALKDE010000193.1 GCA_938082955.1 uncultured Pseudomonadales bacterium | reverse complement strand
CTTAAGAATCCCGTGATTCGATTATTGTTTCTCCTGCAATTAGCGGCTCTAGTAGCACTGGCTTTTTCTCATAGAATAACGGGCCATGTGTCTGTTTTAAGTTTAGTGGCGCAAATATCTATTGTAGTGCACTTCTCTGCATGCGCGCTGTGGATAGGCTGCCTCTACCCCTTTTTGCAGCTGAGTAAAAGCTTGGATCTAAAAGTCCTTCAGGAAACGCTAAAACGATTTGGTGAGAATGCTGTTGCGATCCTCTGCGCGCTTTTTGTGGCAGGCGCGTTGATGTTATACGAGTTGTTAGAATCGCCAATGGACTTGCTTACTACCGACTATGGTTTGGCGTTGTTGCTGAAGCTTTGTTTAGTTTTAGTAGTGTTGACAGTCGCCGCCATGAATAAACTAATCATAGTGCCGATACTGCTAAGCAGTGGCAGCACTGCAAGGCTTCAAACATCAATTCGCCTGGAATTGGCAGTTGCTGCAGGAATCCTACTTGTCACTTCGTTTCTATCCACGATAGTGGGCCCTGCCGGACATCAAATGTAAGGCGCGCGCGTTAGTGCTAGGCGCAAACGTTAGCTAAGGTTGAGGCCATTAGGCGAATTAGAGTCGGCTGGATTGATTTCTTCTATCAAGCGACTCGTCTCCAGTGTGTTGAGATTTAGTGTGACCAGTTCGGCTGTCTCACCCACCGTTGAAAATCCCGCTACAGTCTGCATGGATGGTTTTATGGCAAACAATAGATTGTTCCCCACCGGCGACCAAGCTAGATTGAAAATGTGTTGGCTGCTGAAGTAGACGGAAGTAGGTTCAATGGCTGTGCCCAAGCCACCTAAAAAAATCGTTGAGCCGCTGGTATCGTATTGAATGAAAGCGTATTGCTTTTTGTCTAGGGACACGATTGGTGTCGCAATGGACTCAACGACGCTAGAGTTGCTACCGATTGTGCTCAGCTGCAATTCGCCACCGAGATAATCAGGCTTGTTGTCGAGCAGTTCGTCGCTCAATACTACGGGGGAACTGATCCTATCGAACTCTCGATCAACTAAGTTCGCACTGTCCAGAGAAACCCAGCCTGCAACGAGTAAACAGAGACAGGCAGCCCAAGCGGCATATCTCAAAGTAGGTGTCGCGAACAGGGCAGCCCAGTGCAAGTCATTGAAGCGCGATGGGGCGATAACTTCTGCCTCTGTTAGTTCTATACTGGGAAGGAGGCGGTAGCCGCGCTTGGAAATGGTCTCAATATAGTTTGGTACTACTGCGTTTTGGCTGTGCAGTTGTTTACGCAGTTCGGAGATTGCCCGCGTGAGCGAGTTTTCATTGACGAGTACTCGGGGCCATAATTCTTTAACTAGCTCTTCGCGGCCGAGAACTCGCTCTTCGTTTGCCGCTAGATAGCAAAGCAACTTAACGAGGCGTGGTTCTAGCTGACGCTCTTCGCCTGTGGTATTGCGTCTGATGCGATTTAGCTGCGGCAATACACGCCATTCGCCCACGGAAAATTCGTGGGAAAGGGCGGCTTTCGTGCCCAGCTCCAGTGTCTTTGTGTTCTGTTCGGTTTGGTCTGCGATCCGTGTAGGCATTTTTATCTCGCTAATGTTTCCTATTGCATGTCAATTAAGCAAATGCAGCTTGCAACATTGCTATGAAGGCCTTCCCCTAACTCCATGCACTGTATTCTAATTTATTAAGACCACTCAAACTGCAGTTTTCTCCCTCAGCAGCTTTTCTGGACATAAAATTCATCCCAATTTCAGGTTATTCATCGCTTCTAGCCCTAAATTGATGTCATTGGGGCCTCACCGCAATAATTCAGTGGGTCAGGTTTATTTATAGGGTTTATTAAGGAGATTTCAAGATGCGCTACGGAATATCAGCAAGATTGGGTAAAATTATTGCTACAGCTGCAGCAGTGCTATTGGTGGCACAGGCGCAGGCGATAAGTACGGCTGCATTGATGCAAGGCATACCCTCGCTGGCACCGATGTTAGAGCAAGTAACGCCCGCTGTAGTCAGCATTAGAGTAAGTAAGGCTATGCCTGCGGAGCGTGGCAGCCGGCTCCTGGAGCGCTCTTACGCCACAGGAGCTGGGTCGGGAGTCATCGTGGATGCCGCTGGGGGTTTGATCATTACTAATCACCACGTTGTAGCGAATGCCTCTCGAATTACAGTGCGCCTGCACGATGAAAGGACGCTGGAAGCACAGCTACTGGGCAGTGACCCCGGCACGGACGTAGCGCTATTGCAGGTCGAGGCAAAAGGCTTGATAGAGATTGCCTTTGCCGATATCAGTACGGTGGCAGTGGGTGACTATGCGGTGGCAATCGGCAATCCTTTTGGCATTGGACAAACTGTAACCTCCGGTATAGTCAGCGCATTGGGCCGAGCCGGTATCAATAATGCTAACTACGAAGACTTCATCCAGACCGATGCAGCTATCAACCGGGGCAACTCAGGCGGCGCACTGGTTGATATGGAGGGGAATTTAATAGGTATTAACACGGCAATCATAAGCGGCGATGGCGGCAGCAATGGCATAGGGTTCGCTGTGCCAGCTGATATGGTGGCAAGCGTGATGGAACATCTAAAACGTGATGGACAGGTGAGGCGCGGACTTCTCGGCGTGACAATAGCGGATGCGACACCTGTTATTGTTGCTGCGCTTGAAGTAGATATCGATCACGGTGCTGTCGTCACTAGCGTATTGCCTGATAGTGCTGCAGAAAAGGCGGGCGTTAAGCTTTCTGATGTCATCGTGGAAATAGACGGTAAGGCGGTGCGAGGCAGCAGACAGCTGCGTAATATAGTGGGGTTAATGCGGCAAGACCAACAGGTAGAACTGGTGCTATACCGTAATGGCATCAGAGAATCACTGCAGGCCAGAATAGGTGGCTCTAAGGGCGAACCGTCACGGGGAATTCCTTAGTCAGTATCGGAAGCGAATTTCTCGGTGCGAAAGTAGCGGTCATTAGTGATTTTAATCAATAGATAAATCAAGAGTTTGTAGTGGTTTTTTTAAGTCGATTTAGATCTGTCTGGGCGGTGAGGTTACGGGAGGGGGATATTATTATCGAAGTCAACCGGCGGTCGATCGCATACGGGAAGGCATTCAATAGTGCGACGTCAGCTAGTGCTGTAGGCTCAAGAAGTATCCCAGCTTTGAGTGTGATTCGCAGGGACATAGAGTACTGATGTTTCTGTAGTAGAAAACTGAAACGGCACTCCAGGTGAGCTAGTCGCCGTCTTAGTGAATGCGCTTTTTCGCTAAAAAGTGCCCCCGTTTGGCCGACTTAATGGGTGTTAATAAAAGTTGAGCCGGTGTTTTTTGCCTGCCAAAGTGCCTAACGTGGCGCTGGTCAAAAGTATGAATCTATTTTCAATGGGTTCATGCAATTGCCAACACAGTTGAGCCGAGCTGCTATTGTCACTCCCTAAGCTGCCAATTAAGAGAACAGAGGAATTAGTAACAGTCATACCGTGACTACTTGCTGAACCAAAATGGACGAATTCTTTAGAAGCAATAAATTAAAATTTGAAAGTCTGTGTGTGGCTCTGCTGCTAAGCACTGCGCCTGTGTCAGCAGATAATTTGGATTCGCATGCAGGCTATAACTATGACCTTTCTGATTTCGTCGCCTGGATGGAAGATGCGATCAGAGAAAAGGAAATCCCTGGTGTCGCATTGGCAATTGTGTCCCGAGAGGGAATTATGCATATGCAGACTTGGGG
>CALKDE010000192.1 GCA_938082955.1 uncultured Pseudomonadales bacterium | reverse complement strand
GTTGCAGCGGTACAAACCTGCCGCGGTTCGCACACACATACTGTGGTGTCTGATCCGACTACCACGTCAGGCAACATTTATGTATACGTATCTGGCACGAGTGCGGCTCGCGATGACGAGGAGTTGGCAGGTTGTTCCAATGATTCGCCCTTTGAAGATGAGAACTCGGCGCTATTTCGCATAGAAGTCATCGAAATCCCTGCACAAAATCCAGCAGCAGCACGCATCGTTAATCGCCCCTTTATCTTCGCTGACCCGGATAACGGAACGCTGGCGGGTTTGTGGGACGGGGGCGATCACGGCGATGGCACGCAGACGACGAGACAGACGAATCAGTGCCACGATATAACTACGTTCCCCGGTATCGGGTTGGCCGCTGGCGCCTGTTCTGGTAATGGCATTTTGTTGGATATCTCTGACCCGGCAAACCCCGAACGATTGGACCAAGTTATCGATCCTGGATTCTCTTACTGGCACTCGGCTACTTTTAATAACCGCGGCGACAAGGTGATTTTTACCGACGAGTGGGGTGGTGGTGGCCGTCCTAGGTGCAGAGCACAAGACCCTCTAACCTGGGGAGCGGATGCTTTCTATGACATCGTCGATGGCAAACTACAATTTCGTAGCCACTACAAAATGTCGGCGCCGCAAACTGACACGGAGAACTGTGTCGCTCACAACGGCTCTTTGATTCCAGTGCCCGGCCGTGATCTATTCGTTCAAGCTTGGTATCAGGGTGGTGTGTCGCTTGTAGATTTCACCGATTCAATGAATCCGGTCGAGATCGCGTTCTTTGACCGCGGTCCCATCGATGAGGAAGAATTGATTACTGGAGGGTATTGGTCCACTTACTGGTATAACGGCCACATCTACGGCACAGAAATTTCGCGTGGACTCGATGTGTTTGCCCTGCAATCTAGCGATTATCTGACCGAGAACGAAATCGCAGCGGCTTCATTGCCGGCGTTAAATGGCATTGTTAATGCGCAGACGCAACAGATTGTAAAGTGGCCTGCAGTGCCGGTTGTCGCTAGAGCGTATATGGATCAGTTACAGCGTGAAAACCGGCTCACTACAAGTCAGGCGGGCGAGTTAAGTGATGTGCTAGAGCGTGCTGAGGCTTTGCTAGGGGGAGGAGATGGCAACCGACGTAGCACTGTGCGCGCCCTCAATACTCTTGCAGACGATTTTTCCGAGGCCGCTGGGGGTTTCACTGGCATCTCGGGTGTCCGTTATGCATCTTTGGCGGAAACGCTGGAAGGGATAGCAGATAGCTTGTAAAGGCCATGTAGAAAGGGCAGATCGCGCTTAACAAGGGGTTATCTGTCTTTTCTTGCGGCGAGTTTTTGATTTTGATGGCGTCTCGAGAGAATAGCCCAGTCCAGTGCTAGTGAGTGGGGATTCGGGCAACCCACTTTAAAGCCTCTGTTGTTAGCACTTCTTTGACTTTTGCCTGTATCAAGGTTCAAATGGCTGGTTATTACTGCCCTTTAGCTGGCGCTGCGCATTCGCTGAGTTAGCAGGGTGTAAATCGATTTAGTGTCCCAATCTGCTAGGAGACAACGAATGGCAATTTCGGTGAAAATAACAACAAAAATGAGTGCTCTACTTGTATGTGCCAGTTTAGCAGCCTTGCCTGCACAGGCGCAGGATAACGCCAGACCAGATTTAGAGGGTATTTGGACCAATGCCTCGCTCACGAAACTCTCTCGCCCGAGCGGGGTCGAGACACTAGTAGTTACGCCTGAAGAGGCCAGAGTGATTGCCGCCAATACGCCAATTGCGGGCCTTGAAGGGGGCTTGGACGAGGGTGATGGCGTAAACGATACCCCAATTGCTGCCGATGAGGATTTCGGTACTCGTGCTTACAACAATTTCTGGGTAGAGCCGGGCGCAAACCTTGCGTTGATCAAGGGAGATTACCGTACCTCCTACGTTGTAATCCCCGAGAATGGCCAGGTGCCTCGGCTTGAGAATCCGAGCTATGATTTCGAGCGGCGCAATTTTGGTTCTCGCTATGAGACCGGTTTTGGTGATGCTCGAGGCCCCGAGGCTATCCCTAACGCGGAGCGCTGTCTTATAGGTTTTGGGAACAAGGCAGGCCCGGGCATGATGTCCGCTTTGTATAACAATACCTACCAATTCGTGCAGACCGAAGACTACGTCATGATCCTCGTGGAGATGGTTCACGATGCGCGTATTATTCCGATTTACGATTCGGCGGCAGATGCGCGAGCTAATCGTAGGCCCCTGGTATTAGAGCAGTGGTTCGGTGATTCCGTAGGATGGTATGAGGATGGTGTGCTTGTTGTAGAGACAGTGAATATAGACCCACTGCAACTCAGCCAGAGCGCGGTGCCGATAACTAAAGAGGGTCTTATTATCGAGCGATTCAGTCGATATTCTGATGATGAAATCTTCTACCAGTTTACCGTAGAGGACAGCAATATTTACAGTCAGCCCTGGACTGCAGAGTTGAGCTTCTATGCGACGGATGACGGTCTCTACGAATATGCTTGCCACGAAGGAAACTATTCCATGCCTGGCATACTAGCTGGGGCACGTAGACTGGAGATGGAAGCGGCCGCGCAATAGTCATACTAAGCGAAGGTATTTTCCATTGCCTTTGGGGGCAGTCAGATAAAGTGGTTGTCCCTAAGGACTGTATCGACGTTATAAGAAAGAGAATTCAGTTTCCCGCCCATTGATTGCGCGCCATTCTTAATGACTGGCCTGCCAGCTGCTAACGTAATCTCACCTTTTAGACAGAGTGTAATTCATGAGTAAAAGTAAACCTCTCGATGGCTATAAAGTCGTCGACTTCTCCGCTGTTTTCGCCGGCCCCATCTGTTCTCGTTTTCTTCGCGATTGCGGGGCGGACGTAATAAAGGTTGAAAGCCCTGGCGCTGGAGACCTCACCCGTGGCGTAGATGGCATTACGCCGGTATTTGCCCACTTCAATGCAGGTAAGCGCAGTATCGCAGTAGATTTGAAGCAGCCTGCTGGACAGTCACTGGTTAAACAATTGATAAGCGATGCAGATATCGTCTTAGAGAATTTTAGGCCTGGAATAATGGCTAAATTCGGATTGGACTTTGAAAGTCTGCAACCCCAAAACCCCGAGCTCGTCTATTGTTCAATCTCTGGATTCGGTCAGAGTGGCCCTTATGTGAATCGCGCAGCCTATGCGCCAATAGTTCATGCCGCTAGCGGATTCGATAGTGTGCACGCCCGGTCACAGCAAGGACCTAGTGCAGATGAGGCCATTCGCCCCAGCAATTGGGAGATCATGGTCGCTGATATTCTTACAGGGAGTTACGCCTTTGGCGCGATCCAGACGGCGCTGCTTGGACGTGAGCGGGGAGGCGGGGGCAGCTATATCGATGTCAGCATGATGGAATCTATGATGACGCTAATTCCGGCACATATACAGTCGGCACAGATGGAAGAACCAGCCCTGATAGGCAGGTTCTTCCCAGCCAAAGTGAAGGATGGCTTCGTTATGGTCTGCGTAGTTTCGGATAAGAACCTGGAATGTCTGGCCGCAGCGCTTGGTCGGCCAGATTTGTTAGAGGATCCTCGTTTTGTGCGGGGGCCGCGTACCGCGAATTTCTATCTGTTGGCTGAGGAAGTCGAGCGTTGGTCTGTCTCGCTTAGTGCTCGCGAATGTGAAGAAGCGTTGAACCGTGCCGGAGTGCCTTGCAGCTTGTATCAGCAGGTCGATGATTTGTTTGCTCATCCTCAAGTAGTTGAGCGACATTCATTTGCTTCTATTTTTGATGACGTACTCGGTGATTTTCTTATTCAGAATATGCCATTTAAGCTTGCCGGCACGGATAATGATGCGGCTTCTTGGGCCGCGAAGCTAGGCGAGCATACGGATGAGATATTGAGAGAAAGTTTGAAACTCAAACCCGCTGAAATAGAAAGCTTGAGAGCGAGCTCCGTGGTCAGTTGATACCAAAAGGCAGGCCAAACGCGTAAATTCTGAGAATGGTTTCCTAAGCAAACCCTTAGAATCCATTTTGTTTAATCTTGCATCATTGAATTTTGGGCTAACGGTTAAGAGTAGGGTGGGAAATGCATCCAGCCGGTAATGATATATTTGACTCCTGAATTCACAACATTGCCTCTATGGGCATGGGTCCATTCTCCGGGCCAGATTAGCGTCTTACCTTTGTGTGGCTGGCTCTCAAAGTCTTGATGTTCGAAGCGAGTAGCACCGCCGTCTTCGACATCATTCAGGTAAGTCATCCAGGCGAGTACGCGGTGTGATGTGTCGATTGTCGTGCGTTCCGAGTGAACTTTTAGGAAGTGGCCGCCGGGTTCATACTTTTGGATATTGAATGAGCCAATTTCAGCACTAGGCAAAATGCTTTCTAGAAAGGGCCACTGTTGTAGATAGTCTTTGTAACAATCGAACAAAGATTCAATATAGTTTTGTAGCGGCTCATGACCAGGAAGATCTAAGTCTCGGGGACGAATAGCAAGATCGGTAGAGTTCTTAGAATCGGTGTTCAGCCCCCCAGCCGTCCGTCCCTTTGTGTGATTGGCGCTATGCGTTTCGAAAAAATTAATTACCTCGTCACAGATTGATAGCGGTTCGATGCTCCAGCTTCCTATGAAATGAGGGCTGGATTGGGGTAATTCTAGGCCGATGCGTTTCATGTGCTTTTTCCAAAATTGTAGACGACGCCTTTGCGCGCATCGAAGTTGATTACACCAAAGCCGTCTCTTTCTAACGCTAATCCCTCGTTGGTCTTGCCCATGGCGAGCAATACCGAACCCAGCGAACCGGCCGCCTCGGTCATCGAGGGATGGATATCTAAGGCCATACGATAACTGGCTGCAGCTTCCTCTAGTTTGCGCAGACTCCACAGCGCGTTTCCGAGATTGCAGTGGGCATCGGCGAAGTTGGGGTTCAGTGATAATGCTTTGCGGTATTTATTGGCTGCCTCGATGACATGCCCTAGTTTTTGTAGTGCTGTGCCCAAATTGTTGTGCGCGTCAGCATAGTCAGGTTTTAACACGATTGCCTGATTGTAGTGGGCGATGGCCTCATCCACTAAGCCCTGATTTTTCAAGGCAGAGCCGAGGTTGCAATGCACCTGAGCAAAGTCAGGTTGAATCGCTAATGCTTTTTGGTAACTCGCCACAGCTGCTTCGTATTCTCTTTTTTCTAAGTACATATTGCCAAGGTTGCAGTGTGTGTTGGCAATCTCGGGGTCCAAATTGAGAGAGCAATTATAGCTGTCTTGCGCTTCATCGATCCTGCCGGAATTATGTAAGGCAAGGGCGAGATTTGCATGTGTAACAGCATGTTTTGGATTGAAAGCAAGCGCTTTTCCGTAGCTTTCAATAGCCTCATCGAACCTGCTCAGATCGAGAAATATGTTTCCCAGATTGCGGTGCGCGCTAAGATATTCAGGTGCGTGACTAATCGCGGTTCTTATCATCTGAATTGCTATGTCACTCTGCCCGGCCATATGCGCAATCACGCCAAGCAGATGCAAGGCGACGGGATGGTTTGGCTCTACCTCTAAAATCTGTCGGTAGATTCTTTCGGCTTGGCCAATTCGGCCAGCAGATTTATGCTGGATAGCCAGGGACAATCCGTCTTGGATAGACATAGGCGGCTGCGCTTGTGAGTTGCCCGCTTGTTGGCGGTGTTTGGGGTCTTTAGGGGGCATACCTGCAAGGTTCTCCGGCCTGAATTTTTCAATGGGCTTGTTGCTGCC
>CALKDE010000191.1 GCA_938082955.1 uncultured Pseudomonadales bacterium | reverse complement strand
ATAGAGGGCGTACCATCATAACGCATCGCGGCAGGCAAGAAATGATACTGAATATCCGGCGATTTCAAGCCGTGTTTCGAGCGAATGAATGCGCAGGATTCGAAATGATTGCTAGCACCGAGGCCATCCTTAAACAACAGCCACCTGGCACCTATTAGCGCCTTACTGATTAGGCCCAGCTTGTTGTTTAGGCTTACAGGCTGCTTGCAATGAAATTGAAAATATATTTCGAGATGGTCTTGTAGGTTTTCTCCAACACCGGGAAGCCTATGCACTGTATCCACACCTGCTGCATCTAGAACTTCTTCGCTGCCGACACCAGAACGTTGCAACAGCATCGGTGAAGCGATTGCACCGGCTGTCAGAATCACCTCTTGCGCTGCGTGGATAGATTCAATTCCACTCTTCGTTTTTAGAGAAACACCGGCAGCCCGTTCTCCATCAAAATCAACACGGTGCACCAAGGCATTCGTGATAACTTTGAGATTGGATCGATGCATGATGGGATTCAAATAGGCCCGTGCCGTGGATTCGCGCACACCATTTCGCACCGTCATGTGCATAGGACCAAAACCTTCTTGATACTCTCCATTGTAATCTTTGGTTTCAGGATAGCCCGCTTCTACGCCGGCATCGATAAAGGTGCGGTATAAAGGGTTCATGCGCATGTCGTTGCCAGCACACACGCCTAGGGGACCGTCGCCTCCGCGATAGGTATCGCCTCCTTCT
This sequence comes from uncultured Pseudomonadales bacterium, assembly GCA_938082955.1. GTDB lineage: Bacteria > Pseudomonadota > Gammaproteobacteria > Pseudomonadales > Pseudohongiellaceae > UBA9145. The sequence continues at coordinate 3,743 of CALKDE010000191.1, read as the reverse complement.
ATCCACGATTCGGCACGCTTGAAGTAAGGAAGGCAGTCTCGATAACCCCAGCCTTTCGCTCCTAGAGCCTCCCATTCCTCAAAGTCATGAGCGTTGCCGCGCACATAGACCATGCCATTGATTGTTGAGGTGCCTCCTAGGCCTTTTCCTCTGGGGCAAGAAATTTGCCTGCCATCCAATCCTGGTTCTGGATCAGAGTGATAACCCCAATTGAACCTATCCATCGCCATAGGATAGGACAAGGCCGTGGGCATTTGCACGAAGATATTTCGGTCGCTGCCACCTGCTTCCACCAGCAACACTCTATTATCAGGATTCGCCGAAATCCTGTTCGCCAATACGCAGCCTGCAGAGCCCGCGCCCACTATTATGTAATCAAATTCGTTCATACTTTTGCGTTACTCATTGACTGGATCGACCAGCATTTGTCTGCGAAGAAAGATCAACACCGTGATAGCCGTATAGAGCCCTATGACTACCAGACCGATCCACTCAATTTGTAGCGGTGTAAACTGGTAAAAGAGAATTAGGCTATATAGCAAGAGCCAATGCGCGCCGATGTATTTCAACTTGCCGAGACGATTAACCGTTAATTGAAGATTGTCTGCATACAACCTCGTTAGTGAGTCTAGAGAATTCACAACAAAAACGATTCCAACCAGCAACATAAAACCATTCATGAAACCCGAAATGTCCAAGTCCTGTTCATACACGCCAAACAATACCGAAAACCATAGAGAGATTGGTATGGAAGGTATCAGCAAGAGCGCAAGCAGGAGCTGCCATGTTCGGAGCCCATCGACGAAGCGAGCAACAAATTGCCCAATCATGATGCTCCAAGCAAACCACCAGAACAAATAGAACGCATGGTAGTCGGAGAAAGGCAGAACGAAGCGATGAATATTGGCGAAGTAATCTCCGAGCTGGAAGAGATTAGTAGCCAAACCGCTTAAGCCCAATCCCCCGAAAGCCCACATCGCTGCAATTAGCGCAAAGAACAACCAAGTAGAAGACAAGCTTAGGATTTTTACGTAGCGGATATCGGTGCTGGAAAAAACAGCTGCCAGCACGATGAGCGCAACCAGTGAAAACCGGAAAAATGGTGTGATGCCTTCCACGTAGCTCGGTAAATACTGGAAGAACAAGAAACCGGTGAACGCACAGGTGGCTATAATAATAATGTTGTTGAGCAGTTTCACCCACGGAATCTCAAAGATTTTCAAACGTGGCTCAATGATGCAGAAATAGCATGTGGTTAGGAAATAGAAGACCCAGATAAGGAATCCCCAGAAACCGAATTCGATAGCGAGAGGATTGGTAAAACCATATGCCTGTTCCACCTCATAGATTGGAAATTCAGTCAGCGGGAACATGATCAAGCCAACGTCCAGACCGGATGTAAATAGTATTGAAAAGAACGCGAAAAACTTCGTGGGCATTTGCCCTATTAAGATTAGGTTTCCCCAGCGCCATACCAACATAAGAGAAGAGGCCAGCACGGCAATGACAGCACAAGAGAGGATAGTCTGCATCATTGGCCAGACCTTTGGGAGTGGATAATTAGGGACATCATCACGGAGTCTAACAGACGCGGTCGCGTTATTGGGTTCCAAGTAGATATCAAGTGGTTTTCACAAGGCCACAATTAAGAAAGGAAGCATTGTTAAACCGGCTTGGGCCTCCCAATACTTCCTTTGCTAACAGCAGCTCAGGCTGCAGGTGTTTTCGCTAACTATTCGACTTAATCAGGCAGTGCCATGACAACCAACTCCGCAGGATTTCCTGCGCCGCCCATAAACATCGCAATGTATTGTTTTCCTTCGTGCTCGTAGGTAAATGGCAAGCCGGTCTGATTAAACGGCAAGTCAATCTCGGCAACAATATCACCCGTTTCTTTATTGATGGCTCGGAAGATCGGGCTAGCCCCGGCTGCTCCAGTACCCTCAGCTTGAAACAACAGGCTCTTAGTCACAAAGATGCCCGATCGCGTAGGCACGCCTGTGCGCGGCAGATCAACACCTTCCAGCAACGCATGATTCTTTATGCGATCTGGCGTGTCGGCATTTGCAATCATCCAAAGATGATCACCCGAGTTCATATCGATCGCCGTTATACGACCGTAAGGCGGCTTGACGACCTCAAGTCCTTGTATGCGTGGCACGCGAACGCCGAAGCCCTGACTAAGATCGATGTCAGATTCTTCGTTCTTTGCCAAGGCTAATACCTGTAGCTGAGTCCTTGAGGGTACGTACAGAATCCCCGTCTCTGGATCCAAAGCAGAGCCCTCCCAGTTGGAACCACCCGTGGAGGAAGGCAAGCTAAGCAAACCACGTGTGCCGTCCGGCGCGTCAGCTAGAGAGGGCGGCGTAAATATAGTTGGGCTAAGACGAAAGTCTTTGACCGCTTCCAGCGCCATAGCACGAAGCTCAGGCGTAAAATCGATAAGATCATCTTCGCCAAATCCCTGTCGATCAAATGGAGCTGGGTGAGTCGGGAAAGGCTGCGTCGGCGCATACCATTCCCCTGGCACATCACCTGCTGGAACTGGCTGCTCTACAATGGGCCAGATGGGCTCGCCAGTCTCTCTGTCGAAGGTGTAGACCCAAGACTGCTTGGTGACAGACATAACTACCTTGCGACCGTTTGGTAGATCGGTAATCAGCGGAGCGGAGGGAACATCCCAGTCCCAGATATCATGATGGATAAACTGATAGTGCCATTTGCGTTCACCGGTTCTAACATCTAGCGCCACTAGGCCACTAGAAAATAGGTTGGCACCAGGTCGGTCGCCGCCGTAGTAGTCACCTGTAGGATCTTCAATTGGCAGATAGACAATACCTAATTCCGAATCACCGGAAATAGGAGCCCACACACCGGAATTGCCGGTAAACTCGACACCTTCATCGAGCCAGGTTTCAAAGCCAACTTCGCCCCGCTCAGGAATGGTATGAAAGGTCCACAGCAACTCGCCGGTGTGCACATCAAAGCCACGTATATCGCCTTTAGTGTTGAACTTAGACCGCGGTCGACCACCTGTTCTGTGTGCAGCCCCGACCACGATGACATCATTCATGACTAACGGTGGCGCAGAAAGTCCAATATCTGGATAGGGATAGCGTGGATCATCAGCGTTACGCAAACCTAAATACAAGTCCACGATGCCATTTTCGCCAAAAGTCGGATCAGCAATGCCGGTAGCGGCATCTAGTGACACCAACTGATACCCAGGTGTAACGTCTATTACTCGCGACTTGTCACCGTCGCTCCAAAATGCAACTCCACGCCCAGAACCTTTGCGCGGCGCATTGTCGAATCGATCGCCTTCCTGAGATCTCCACAACCACAGTACTTGACCGTTCGTAGCATCCAGCGCCACTATGTTGCGGGTGCTAGCGATATTCGCATATAGAACCCCATCAACTTCTAGGGGTGTGGATGGATTCACGAAATCTGCTGAAGGACCAAAATTCTCCGTGGAGAATCGCCATGCTATCTCTAGATCGGCAACATTTTCGGCGTTTATTTGATCCAAAGGCGAATAGCGAAGAGAGGTTTCACTACCGTGGTAATACGGCCAGTCTCCTTCTGCCACGCTGGTACCGGTTTGACCCGAAGCCAGGGGAGCACAGACGAGCGCACCCAAAGCGAGAAGGAATATCGAAATTTGTCGTTTTATTATTATCATTTATGACTCTCCAAGTACTGTGTGTATCCTGTGTAAAATAAACGGGGTCAGGACAAAA
>CALKDE010000190.1 GCA_938082955.1 uncultured Pseudomonadales bacterium | reverse complement strand
TCGTTTGCCTGCTCAGAAGAGCTATTTGCAGTTACAAGGACAATCTTCAGGTCGGGGTTTTCAGCTTCTAGGCGTGCCTTGGATTGCTCTGCATGAAAATTCAGTCCCCCGGCCCAACCATGAGTCGCCGAAGGTATTGAGACGCCGATTGTGACGGTTTGAGCAAATGAGCCCGAGGCAATACTCAGTAGAATGGTTACGAGAAAAACGCAGGTTTTCGATGAGAAAATGGGTGACAGCTTGAGTGACATGGATGCTTCCTTCTAATTCTTTGTAGAATGCGGGCGTGGGTATGTAGCCAAAGCGCGGTGGTCAGTATAGCGAATCATAGAATTTCTGCTACTCGGTTGAAACGCAAAATATTAGCAAGAAAAAAAGTTGCGCTTTTATGCCTTAATTTCTACTCGACGCGCACCCGGCCTCTCGATTTGGTGGTACCCTTAGCGCCGCTTCAGAAATGACTAGCCCTGTTATTCCAGAGTCGCCCCCGACGAATCTATCGGTGAGTGCTGATTCCAGATTGCCGTTTCTCCTCGACTACAACCTCTGAGAATAATGTCCTATGAAAGACCTCACCCAAGGCTCAGCAACCAAGACAATTCTAGCTATGGCTATTCCGGTAGCTGCTGGAATGATCTTTCAGACGCTGTATTTACTCGTAGACCTCTATTTCGTCGCAGCACTGGGAGAGGACTCAGTTGCCGGTGTTGGCACAGCGGGTACGCTACTGTTTATGATCATGGCATTGACACAGGTTTTAGGCGTGAGCACGGTTGCACTGATTTCGCAGGCAGTAGGGCGCAAGGATCAGGAGCATGCGAATCTAGTTTTTAATCAATCCTTAGTTCTATCCGCAGTCTGCGCTGTGATTACCCTGCTCGGCGGTTATTTACTAGCCGAGCCTTATTTGAGCCGCATTACCGCAGACAAGGCAGCACTGCGTGAAGGCCTGACATTTCTTTACTGGTTCCTACCCGGCATGGCATTGCAGTTCGCGATGATGGCGATGGCTTCCTCGCTGCGAGCCACTGGCATCGTTAAGCCGGCTATGATTGTTCAAGTTTTAACCGTCGTGTTAAATACGATTCTTGCCCCCATATTGATCGCCGGCTGGGGACCTGGGCCAGCGCTAGGCGTTCTGGGTGCGGGTCTGGCTAGCAGCATTTCCATTACAATCGGCGTAGCCCTGCTCACGCTGTATTTCTTTAAGTTGGAGAAGTACGTGTCCTTCAAGCCTGCTCTTTGGCGACCTCGATTCGACATTTGGAGGAAGATGTTGGACATCGGTCTCCCAGCCGGCGGCGAAATGCTTTTGTTATTTGTGTATTTTTCCGCGGTTTATTGGCTGATTCAAGACTTCGGCGCCCCGGCGCAGGCAGGATTTAGTATTGGTGGGCGCATCATGCAATCCATCTTCATGCCGACTATGGCTATCGCGTTCGCCGTGGGACCGATCATCGGCCAAAATTTCGGCGCCGGTAAATTCGACAGAGTAAGAGAGACGTTCCAAAGTGGCATTATTCTTAGCAGCGTCGTCATGTTTATCACTACGGTGATCATGCAATGGCGACCGGAAGTCTTAGTGATGATTTTCACCGACGATGCCGAAGTGATTGAAGTGGGCGCCATCTTCCTGCAACTGATTTCTCTCAACTTCGTCGCGCAGGGCATAGTCTTCACCTGTTCTGGCGTCTTTCAGGGGCTAGGCAATACGCGCCCGGCGCTGTTTAGCTCTGGCGTGCGCATACTTATCTTCATTCCAATCGCGCTATATGTTCGCTATCAGCCGGATTTCAGCATCAATATGGTTTGGTATATTTCGATATTGTCCGTCACCGCACAGGCTATTGTGAGCTTTCTCTTGGTGCGCAGAGAGTTCGTGCGCAAGCTAGACTCCAGTGAACACCCTGGAGAAACCAAGCGAGCAGTCTAGGAAGTCTCCTGCATAGTGGGAGGTTTTCGTTACGCCGCACCCTGCATCACTATGGCCAATAGTTAGTTGACAACTACCGAGGGCGGGAATAGTCTGTTGCAACATTAAAAAACATCAAGGACTGAAACCATGAGAAAACTACACTTTGCTGCACTCTCTGCTGCCGCTGTACTGCTTAGCTCCACTGCCTTAGCAAGCGACGGGTTCTCACCCGATGAAGCGTTTCAGACTATGCTAAAACTCGAGGGTAATTGGGCTGGCGAAGCTCAGGTTGTCCCTGTTGGCCAAACTAGAGATGATGCCGCTGTTGCAGCAACTTCAGTCTCTTTCAAGAATATCGGCAATTCCTCAGTAATGCAGACATTTGCTGCAGGCACTCCCGCTGAGATGGTCAGTATGTACCATCAAAATGGCAAAGAAGAGCTTATTCACACTCACTACTGTGCTATTGGCAATCAACCTTCAATGACTTTCAGAGACTCAGGTGAAGAAGGTGTCATCGACTTCCAATTCACTAAGGGTACAAATATGGACGTCGAGTCGAGCCCACACGCTCATCATAGCTTCATGCGCATGATCGATGAAGATACTTACGAAACTCGTACTGAAAATTGGGGTGGTGGCAAAGTCACTTCGGTTCGCTACACTACAATGAAGCGAGTTGCAGAATAGTTCTAAGCA
>CALKDE010000189.1 GCA_938082955.1 uncultured Pseudomonadales bacterium | reverse complement strand
TGTTCGCCAAGGCGGATGGTGTTGTGAAGTTCGCTGTTAAAGGACCTAACAACCGAAAATTCGTGAGCATCGAAGTAGCCTAGTAAAGCAGTTCGTTACTAAAAAGCCTCGTCGTTCGACGGGGCTTTTTAGTTTATGAAGAAGCGGTGTTAGCAGAAACAGTATTTGAGCGCCGTTTCTCCAGAGCGAATTGAACTTTCAATATAAAGAATGAGCACATCGTGAAATTTGTAGACGAAGCAGAAATTGTAGCCGAAGCAGGCAACGGAGGAAGCGGTGCCTTAAGCTTTCGGCGCGAGAAATATGTTGAGCGCGGAGGCCCTGATGGTGGAGATGGCGGCGACGGCGGCAGTGTTTACATGCAGGCCGATGCCTCTTTGAATACCTTGGTGGATTTCCGCTTTCAGCCTGTTTATCGGGCGCAGTCAGGCGCGCCTGGGCAGGGTAGACATTGTACCGGCCGAGGCGGCGACGATCTGTTGGTTAGGGTGCCGTTAGGCACCACAGTAATAGACGTGAACACAGAGGAGCTCATTGCGGACCTCAACGTGCCGGACCAGCCAGTTATGGTGGCCAAGGGCGGTTTTCATGGCATGGGCAACATCCGCTTTAAATCTAGTACCAATAGAGCGCCGCGTAAGACGACGAAGGGCAAGCCCGGAGAGATGAGAAAGCTGCAGCTGCAACTTCGGCTGATGGCTGATGTAGGTCTACTTGGATTCCCTAACGCGGGTAAATCGACGCTCATCCGCTCCGTGTCCGCAGCCACCCCAAAGGTCGCTGACTATCCGTTTACAACCCTAGTGCCCAACCTCGGCGTGATAAGCCTCGGCATGGAGCGCAGCTTTGTGATGGCTGATATTCCCGGGCTTATCGAGGGCGCCTCGGAAGGTGCCGGGCTTGGGTTTCGATTTCTGAAGCACCTGTCTCGAACTCGTCTACTCGTGCATCTAGTCGATGCCCTGCCGGCTGACGGCAGTAATCCGGTGGACAATGCAGAACAGATCATCAAGGAGCTGGAAAAATTTAGTGCGACGCTCGCCCAGAAGGAGCGCTGGCTGGTCATTAACAAGGTAGACCTGTTAGATGCCGAACTCTTAGAAGAATTGCGACAAAGCCTGCGTGAGCGGCTCTCGTGGGAGGGTGATATCTATGAGGTATCGGCGCTAAATAAACTTGGCTGCAAGGACATGTGTGAGGGCCTTATGGGTTCCATCGAATCCCACAGGGCGAGGCTTCTAGAGGACGAAGATTACCAAGCGCAGCTGTCGGAAAAAGAGGCGGCGATGGCCTTCGAGATCCGGCGGACGATAGAGAGTTCTAAATCTGCGAAGCTACAGGACGATGAACTAGTAGACGATGAATTCTTAGACGACGATTGGGAAGAATGAGCGCAGCTTGATGCGAGAATCGATAAGACAATCAAAGCGTTGGGTAGTCAAGGTTGGTAGCTCGCTAGTAACCAATAATGGCCGCGGTTTAGACCTGAGCGCGATCGAAGACTGGGCGGGTCAGCTCGTTGCTATGCAGAAGCTGGGCATACAGGTTGTGCTCGTATCTTCTGGCGCGGTAGCAGAAGGTGTCGCACGACTCGAATTAAAATCTCGGCCTAAGCAGGTGCAGTTGCAGCAGGCCGCAGCCGCAGTTGGGCAGATGGGCTTGGTTCAAGCTTATGAAAGTTGTTTCATAGGGCACGGTGTACACGCCGCACAAATCTTACTCACTCATGACGATCTATCCGATCGCACCCGCTATTTAAACGCGCGTAGCACGCTGACTGCCTTGTTAGATTTGGGCGTCATCCCTGTAGTGAACGAGAACGACACGGTTGCTACGGCTGAGCTGTGCTTTGGTGATAACGATACGCTGGCTGCGCTAGTTGCGAATCTGATTAACGCCGATGTGATGCTGATCCTGACTGACCAGGAGGGTTTGTTCGATGCGGATCCACGTAATAATGCCTCCGCGAAGTTAGTTACTAGCGCGTCCGCCATCGACGGCAGCTTGAGCGCGATGGCCGGCAAAGGCAGTAGTCTGGGTAGAGGTGGCATGGTGACTAAAATTACGGCGGCTAAGCTTGCGTCACGATCAGGAGCCAACACACTGATTGCGAACGGGCGCGAGCAGCAGATTATCTCTCGGCTGCTTGCAGGCGAAGAAATTGGCACATTGCTGTACGCCGATAGCGAGCCTGTTACTGCCAAGAAACAATGGCTGGCGAGCCAGCTTACTCTAAAGGGTAGTCTTGTCTTGGATGCCGGTGCTGTAAAGGTGTTGAAGGATTCTGGTCGCAGCCTATTAGCCGTTGGAATCAAGTCAGTGACTGGCCAGTTTGCACGGGGGGAAGTGGTGTCCTGTCTGGATGAGGCTGGCGTGGAAATCGCGCGGGGCTTAGTGAATTTCGACTACAAGGAGATCGAAAAAATTAAAGGGCAGGGTAGCGAGAATATCGAAAATCTCCTCGGCTATGCTGGCGAGGAAGAAATCATTCATCGCGACAATTTAATTCTGGGTGACTAGCAATGCAGTAGAGGTTT
>CALKDE010000188.1 GCA_938082955.1 uncultured Pseudomonadales bacterium | reverse complement strand
CTTCTACCGATACTGCTCGACCTGTGGCACCCAGGAGACCCTGACGCGGACGCAAGCTTTGCAGACAAGTTGGGCAAGCGTTGGCATAGCCTATCGATGCCTACGAAGCTAAGCATAGCTGTGGTCTACTTCGCCCCGGTCTTTGCGTTTCTAGGGCTAGCTGTTGGTAGCTACATAGCCTTGGTGACCATGCTTACCTACGTTGTCGTCAACTGGCAGAAGGCGATCCTCGATGCCGTACCAGCAATCACTGCCCGCTATTCCTATCTCATCATGGCCATCTTCGGTGGCATCTTTATTACCTGCCTTTATGGCATGAGCCAGATCCGTATCGACAGCAACATGGCAGAACTCACACGGGAAGACTCTATCATTCAGCGTGCCTATGCCGTGGTGGATGAGAACATGGCAGGCTCACAGAGCATGGAGATCGTCATCAACACAAACACCATCGATGGCATGATGAACCCAAGGCTATTGCAGGCGGTTGATGAATTACAGACCCGTATCGAAACGAGATACCCGGACCAGGTATCGCGCACAAATTCTTTGGCGAATATCGTAAAGGAAACTAACAAGGTCATGAACGATGATGACCCTGCCTTTGACCGCATTCCCGATTCACAACTGATGGTTTCGCAGCTACTCTATCTTTTCAACAGCTCCAACCCTGAAGATCGTCGCGCACTGGTATCGGACGACTACAGCAAGTCACATATTTCGATTAGTGCTTACAATGCCGGGTCCTATCAATACCAAGCCTTCTTTACAGAAATGGAAGAAGAAATTACGGACACCTTCGCTGGGCTCGAATCTGAATTCCCAGAATTACAGGTCACCGTTACCGGCAGCATGGCGATGATGATGCGCATGGCGGATGATCTTGCCCGTTCACAGTACGCCAGCCTGTTGCTGGCGCTGGGAATCATCAGCGTCATCATGGTAGTGACTCTAGGATCATTTCAGGGCGGCTTGCTCGCCATGATTCCGAATATGATTCCTGCCGTCTTGAGTTTTGGTCTCATGGGTCTGCTCGGCCTGCCACTGGATGCTGACACACTATTAATTGCCCCTATCATCATCGGCATTGCCGTGGACGATACGATTCACTTCATGACTCATTATCGAATCGACCTTGCACGCACCGGCAGTATCAGTGAGGCATTAGTCAGCACAATTCGTGACGTTGGCCAGGCGGTAATGTTCACAACTATGATCCTAGCGCTCAGCTTTGCCCTACTAAGCTTCTCTGGGCACTTGGGTATGGCGAAGATGGGATTCTTCGGAGCGATCGCGATATTCTTCGCCCTGCTCTGCGATCTATTCTTGATCCCAGCGATGATAATTGTATTCAAGCCGACGTTTGGTGTGAAGGACGCGAATACAGAGATCGATTTTTCAAAAGCTACAACAGTACACTCGTAGAATACGATAGATACAGGAGATAAAAATGCACGGTAAACTTCTAAGCAAGGGACTAGTGAACCTAGTAGCAGCCCTGTTTCTAATTCCACTGCAAAGCATTGCACAGGATCTCAGCGGCAGAGAAATAATGGAGAAGCTGGAAGACAATCGCCGTGCTACTTCGAATTCCGCGCTTTCTCGCATGCAACTGTCGACTTGCAAATTTGGCGTGCGCGAGGGGAAAATTACCTGTGCCGAACGGCCACGCGTCAAATCTTTAGAGTCAGTTGGCAAGGGGTACGGGGCTGATCTTAAAGACACCCGCTCGGTCGCGATACTCTTGGATCCACCTGCTGAACGCGGCATCGGCATGCTAAGTTTTATCTATGACGAAGGCGCGAGAGATAACGAGACTTGGTTGTACCTATCGGCGTTAGGCCGAGTAAAGCGCATCGCAAGCGGCAGCTCGGACGACGAAACTGAACCTGGCTCAATGTTCGGATCCGAATTTACTACTGAAGATCAGGACACTGGCAAGCTAGATGAATACGAGATCAACCTCCTCGAAGAGACAACGGAATCCGGCCGCGAAGTCTGGAAGATCGAAACGATTCCCAACGCCGAACGTGCTCGTAAATCTCGTTATTCACGCTCCGTACTTTATGTCGACAAAGAGCGCTTTGTAGAACTCAGGATAGAAATGTACGACCAGTACGGCAAAGAAATTAAGCGTATGCTGGGAGCACGAGTCGAACTGATGAACGGCATCTGGGTGGCACGATCTACCACGATCATGAATCTTGTAACCAACCGACTTTCGAACATGGCCTTTCTCGAGATGCATACTGGCATCGACGTGCCCGACGAGTTTTTAACGCAACGCACGCTGACCGATGCCGCCTTCAGAGAGACCGAACTCGAAAAACTGCGCGCACAGATTGATTAGCCGAACGTCGCGAATGATAGAGATTAAAAAATTCGTTGGCTTCGCCGCCACAACTCTACTTGTCTCCCTAAATCATGCAAGTGCGCAGGACGACGTATTAGTACTCGATGATGATGTACAGTTCGGCGGTGATTTCACCTTTGACGACGACCTCTTCGGTGCCGCCTTCGACGAAGACAGTTCAGCCAATACCAGCTCCTGGCTTGACGGTTTTACTATCAAGATCAGTCAGCAGTTTTCCGGTCAGGTAAACAATCATTCAGTTGATATTGCTCCGGGCTTTTCCCTTCCCCGCAAGGCTGACTTAGAAACCAATCGGCTCGGCGCCAATATCCGCTATCAAAATGCTTTTGCTCCCGGCTGGCTCTTGCGCGCCAGC
>CALKDE010000187.1 GCA_938082955.1 uncultured Pseudomonadales bacterium | reverse complement strand
GATAAAGCGGAGAATCTCGGCGACATTTTGATAGAATAGCGTGCCATGGATGTATCCCACATATTAGATTCACTCAACGATGAGCAAAGAAACGCAGTAGCGAATCCGTCGCAGCACCTGCTGGTCCTGGCAGGTGCCGGTAGCGGCAAGACACGCGTGCTTGTCCACAGGATAGCCTGGCTACTGGAAGCCGAGCAGGCATCCCCCTATTCTATTCTCGCCGTGACCTTTACCAATAAATCCGCACGAGAAATGCGTGGCCGTATAGAATCGCTGATGGCGAATTCCTTCGCAGGCATGTGGGTTGGTACCTTTCACGGCCTTGCCCATCGACTGCTACGTACCCATTGGAAAGAGGCCGGCCTAGTCCAAGACTTCCAGATCCTCGATGGCGACGATCAGCTACGTTTAGTCAAGCGTATCAATCGCTCATTGAAGATAGATGAGGACAAATGGCCTGCAAAACAGTGCCAGTGGTATATCAATTCACAGAAGGATGAGGGACTCCGCTCCGGCAATATCGATCATTTTGAGGACGATTATACGAAGACCATGCTTCAGGTTTATAAGGCCTACGAGGAAGCATGCGATCGCGGCGGCATGATCGATTTCGGGGAGATCTTGCTCCGAGCTCACGAGTTATGGCTAAAGAACCCTCAAGTGCTGGAACACTACCAGCGACGCTTTAAACACATTCTGGTTGATGAGTTTCAAGACACCAACTCTATTCAATATGCCTGGCTGCGAGTGCTGGCTGGGACGCAGAACCAACTGATGGTAGTTGGAGATGACGATCAATCAATCTATGGTTGGCGCGGCGCTAAGATAGAAAATATCCAACAGTTCAATGTAGATTTCAGCGATGCCGAAACCGTGCGCCTGGAACAGAACTACCGCTCTACCTCCACGATTCTCAAGGCTGCCAATAACCTGATCTCAAACAACCAAAGCCGCCTGGGCAAGAACCTCTGGACTGAGGATGGAGATGGCGAGCAGATCAGCTTATACGAAGCATTCAACGAACAAGATGAGGCCCGCTTCATCGTAGATCGTATGCAAGACTGGTTTAACAACGGCAACCGGCGCTCCGACGCTGCTATCCTCTATCGCTCCAACGCGCAGTCACGCGAACTCGAAGACGCTCTCCTACGCATGGGTATGCCTTATCGTATCTACGGCGGCCATCGTTTCTATGAACGTCTCGAAATTAAAAACGCATTGGCCTATCTACGCCTCGTAATAAACAGAGACGACGATACCGCCGTGGAGCGAGTAATCAATGTTCCAGCGCGAGGCATCGGCGGCCGAACCATCGAACAAGTTAGAAGCGTGGCGAGAGCAGAAAATTGCTCACTATGGCAGGCCTGTGCCAAATGTGTAAACGAATCCCTCATGACATCGAGGGCTTCCAATGCCGTGCTAGGCTTTCTGGAACTAATCGATGAGCTAAGCCTCGCCTGTAGTGAATTGGAATTAGCAGAAAAGGCGGAGTATATTGTTAATCATACTGGACTTATTCAACATCATGAAAAAGAAGGTGGCGAGAAGGCCCGCGCGCGAATTGAGAACCTGGAAGAACTAGTAACAGCCGCAAACAATTTCGACGACCCAGATATCGATGAAGGCTTTGACTTGAAATCTAACGCCTTTCTGTCTGCATTCCTAGATAAAGCAGCCCTAGATGCAGGTGAGACGCAGGCCCATGAATCCGAAGACGCCGTGCAATTAATGACGCTGCACTCCGCAAAGGGCTTAGAGTTTCACCTCGTATTTCTTGCGGGCATGGAGGAAGGACTTTTTCCTCACAAGATGTCTATAGACAATATTGCCGGTCTCGAAGAAGAGAGACGACTATGTTATGTCGGAATAACACGCGCCAGAACCAAGTTGTATATGAGCCATGCAGAATCCAGAAGGATGCATGGTGAGGTGAATCTCTGTCGGCCCTCGCGTTTCATAAATGAGATACCGAACGAACTGCTTGATGAGATTCGGATGAAGTCTAGCGTCAGCAGGCCGTCGTTCGGCAAAACACGAATCGGCAGCAGAGTAAGTAGCAAAATCAGCGGCGACATAGAGGTGCCGGAGACTGATTTATCATTGGGGCAGCGCGTCGTCCACGGGAAATTCGGCGAAGGTGTTATCCTTAACTATGAAGGACAAGGGCCTAATGCTCGAGTTCAGGTAAACTTCGATGCAGTGGGGAGCAAGTGGTTGGTGCTGTCCTATGCCAAACTGGAAGTGTTGGCATGAATCGCGAGTAATGCGAGATATGCAGGGAAATAATTATGTTACTCACGAATGCGTTTAGCTCGACTGTTAAAAAACTGTGCGCCGCCGCGCTCCTTTCGATCTTAACTGCCTGCGGTGGAGAGCCTCAATCATCAAATCCCGTGGCATCGAGTATTAAAAAAGAACAAACGGTCTATGAATGGAAGTTAATTACATCCTGGCCGAAGAACCTACCTGCACTGGGAACATCGCCCGAGCACTTCGCCGATATCGTCGACAAGATGAGCAATGGCCGCATGCGCATCCGCGTATATGGCGCGAATGAATTAGTTGGTGGTCTCGAAGTGTTCGATGCCGTATCCCAAGGCGTGGCCGAGATTGGCCACACAGGAGCCTATTATTGGCAGGGCAAGATCCCCAGCACGCCTTTCTTTTCCACTATCCCTTTCGGGCTAACAGGCACGGAAATGGATGCTTGGCTTACCTATGGCGGCGGTAATGAGCTATGGCAAGAGATCTACGCCCCCTTCAATCTAATTCCAATGCGCGGCGGTAACTCCGGCACCCAGATGTTTGGCTGGTTCAACAAAGAGATTAACTCCCTAGCCGATTTGCAGGGGCTGAAGATGAGGATTCCCGGCCTCGGTGGCGAAGTATTTCGTCGCGCTGGAGGCACTCCGGTCACCAGGCAGGTGAGCGAAGTCTTCACGGACATGCAGACCGGCGCACTCGACGCGACAGAATTCGTAAGTCCGTATAACGACATGGCGGCGGGATACCATACCGTTGCCGACTACTATTA
>CALKDE010000186.1 GCA_938082955.1 uncultured Pseudomonadales bacterium | reverse complement strand
ACTTTTCCTAGGTCATAGCCTTCTTCAGCTATTATTTTAACCAATCGATTGTAGTCGGTCTCGGCGATGATAGGCTCTCTAGCCATCAGCCAAACATAGTCTATTTTGCTTCTGCCAATTATTGTAAATTGATAGTCTGGATCAAGATAGACTATTCGATACTCGGCTTTAATAGGCCAAACAAACTGCATTCCCCATACCGCATTGCCAGAGCCTTCTCGGATAAAGGCTGTTGGATGATACGTCTTTTTCTTACCATCGAACCCTCCCTGATTAAAGGAGAAAGTTGTAGCAATTTTGCTCCCAACCGGTTCGCTATAGCTTTCAATAGCATTGAACGCTTGGGTTTCAATAAAAGTTGGAATATTCGCTATAACGAACCAGTCACCTGCAAATCTAGTGAGATCAACCGATGCCGCCGTTCGAATTGGTGGTAAGTTTGAAACAGACCTGCAGCTACTAATCAGCAGCAGGCTAAGCAGCAATAGCGCTTTCATTGGACCCATAACTTCCTCCCTTTCACTTATCTACCCACCAGCAGCGTTCGAAGCAGATAATGTAGCGGGCAACCTCACCGGCTTGTATCGAAGTATTCTTCCGCCCTTCACAACAGACTCTAATGCCAGCCAGCGATTATCAACCGCTGCATACCAAAGGGTAATAGGTGCAGCTGCGCCGCTGACAGAGTATCGAATTGCCTGAATATGTTGACCATTCACCAGCAAGCCCTCCTCCCCCTCTTTTACAATGGTAACTTTTTCATAGTCGCCAGTTTGGCTATTCAGAAGTTTTTCGGCTTTCAGAAATTCAGGATTCCAATAGGCAAACGACATGACGCAAGGCGGCAGTTTATTCGTAAAAGATTCGGCTTGAATCTGAAACCCCTCATTGGCAGCTTGTCCGCGCACTACAAATTCTGTGCCATTTGATAAAGTTTCTGCATTGATCGAAGTAAGACAGTTGTCTCTCCATATCTCTTCGTTTTGATGACGATAGCTAAAGACATTTACGAACAATAGTTTTACATTAAATTTAGCTTCAGCACTGATTGTCTGATGTCCATTTTTCTCACTGACAATAAAATTGTGGTAGCCGATTGGCTTGTCATCCAACAGAACTTCGAATTGCCACCTGTTCTGAGTTGGCGAATTGGCGCTGGCAGCAACAGCATAGGAAAGAAAGAGCAGGGTGAGTAAACTTTTCATTTTGCTATCCTTTGAACTCCACAAAGATCAATTTCCCAAACAATAAAGAGACACTTCTATGCGAGCTTTCGCTGGTCCCTTCAATACTAAGCGAAAGGTATATTTACCAATTATAGAATCAAATAACGCATAGCCGGGTCTAGTGGATCACTACAGAAAAAAAAAGGGGGTCGCCGAGAATTATTCACATTCCCTGCCACCCCTTTTTATCCTTTTCCCAAGGAAATATTTCGACTCTTAGCGCCCAACAATATCGAGAAAGGCAACCACCTCGTCATACCTGCGGCTTCTTGCGAAGTCTCTCGCTGCCATCCCTGCCGAATTTTGAATATTAGAATCTACTCCGGCATCAACGGCGATCTCCGCCGCCTCAAGTATCCGTGCCTCGCGATCATTGCCCTGTATTCCCGCACGACGTTCTACGCTTCCCCAACTCATCCTAAGACGCCTATATCCCATGCCGACTGCCGCCATGAGAACAGAGATTTCTCCTTCTTCGGCAATCACCGGTTGCATGCCACTTAGGGTTGGGTAGGTCACGTTGTTTACAAACAATGGATCCGCGCCGCGTTCCAGCAACAGCGTCATTAATTTGGGTTCAGTAAAGCGAGCCGCCAGCCACAGTGGTGTCGCACCAATCAACGAGTCATGAAAGCTGTAGTCGGCTGACTGTCGCCTGGCAGGGGTTGGCTTTTCTAAAATGGCTTCGATGTCTGCGCCGTGATCAAGCAATAACTCAACAGCCTCAGGGCTGCCACGCAAGATTGCAGCGTGCAATGCAGTATGCCCGCTTGCCGAAGACTCAACGTCAGCGCCACTCTCAAGCAGAAATTCCAGCAGCTCAATATTGCCGCCATGCACAGCCATGATTGCCGGACTGGTACCAAATGCCGAGAGACCATTGACATCGCTGCCAGCTGCCACCAATAAGCGAGCAGACTCTAAGCTGCCAGCTCTGGCTGCAAATATAAGTGCTGTATTGCCGCCCTGCTCAACCCAGACCATGTTGGCAGGATGACTATCCTGTTCTTTTTCACTTTTTACAAACTGACTGCGAACCAGAGTTCGTGCATCAACCTTGGCACCGTAATCAAGAAGCGCCCCAACCACATCGCCATGGCCCTGCCCTGCTGCCCACATCAGCGCTGTCTGATTTCGCGTTACCGCTCCCTGGGGACTCGCCCCTGCTGCCAATAACGCACGTACCAGCGTGGCATTGCCAGAATGTGCCGCCGTCATAACGAGAGTTTCTCCGGAGAGCAGATTGAGGTTCGGATTTGCTCCATTTTCTAAAAGAGCATCCACCATTGCTGCGCTGCCGTTATCTGCGGCCAGCCACAATGGCGTAACACCTAAATCCGTAATAGAATCAACATCGATGCCCTGTCCAATCAAATCCACCGCAACTTGAACATTATCGTGGTAGCTCGCCCAATGCAGTGCAGAGGTGCCATCACCGTAAACACCTTTTACGTTACTCTGTGCCAAGAGAAGCGATGATAGCCTGGCCCAGTCCGCATCCTTAGCAGCCTGCACAACTGGCGGCATACCCTGCCCAAGAGCTGGCAACGCGAAGAGTAAAATTCCAAATGCTAGTAATGTCTGGCCAGTTTTCATTGTGTGATTCATGTACTGAAAAGCCGCCACTTAGGAGGTAAGTGGCAGGGAACCAGTACTACCTCCAATTTGATCAACAGGTAGATTGAACTTCTCCATAATGGAAACTAATAAATTCGCCATGGTCGGTTCATCTTGATAACTACGATGCTGACCGCCTTGCATCCAACCGGCGCCACCACCTACCAGCATCACCGGCAGGTTAATTCCTGAGTGAATTGTGCTATTGGAAAGACCCGCACCATACATAATAGTCATATTGTCTAAAAGATTCCCCTCGCCATCGGGGACTGCTGCTAGCTTCGCCAGGTAATTGGAAAAAAGCTGCATGTGATAGGTGTTAATCTTCGACATTTTCTCTACCAGCTGCGCATTATTGTTGTGGTGAGACAATGGGTGGTGTGCATCAGGAACGCCTATCTGTGGATATGGCCGTGCACTTTGTTCCTTACTCATCATGAAGGTGATGACTCGCGTCAGGTCAGTCTGCAATGCCAACACCTGCAAGTCCTGCATTATTTCCATATGCTCTTCATAATCTACCGGCACACCAGCAGGCTGAGCTAGTTCTGGTAGTGACATGTCGATCTGTTCTTCGGCTTTCTGAATCCGTCTTTCGACACTACGAATTGATTCAGTGTAGCTCTCCATTAGGTAACGGTCTTCAGCCCCAATGCTGTTCTCCAATTTAGTGAGCCTCTCGAGCAC
>CALKDE010000185.1 GCA_938082955.1 uncultured Pseudomonadales bacterium | reverse complement strand
GGGTTGCTTAGGAAACTCAGCTGGCCAGACTTGGCATTCTGAAGAGTGGCTAGGCCAGTTATTTCGCACTGGCCATCGCCGGTTAATTTGGCGTCCAACAATTCTGCCAGTTCCGCCAATGTGTACCTTGTTTTATGTGTCACCTGACACTAACCCGATAATGAGGCTTCCTTTACTGATCAGTCTGCGAATTTTCATTCAGCCTTGCTGTTACCTTAGCGGTAATATCCAATACCGGCGCAAAATAAGGCGCACTATCTGAATTAAGAATCAGATCGTAACCGCCCTCGGCGACTACATCGGTAACTGCCTCGGCAAGATCGCCTTGCATGCTTTCTAGAAACTCCTGATTCTTTGCCTGCAACGCTGTTTGCACTCTTTCTTGTATTAACTGCAGCTGAACCTGTAAATCTTGAGCATTGGAATTCATTCGGCTAATTTCTTGTTCGCTCATTACAGCTTCGTTCTGTTGAAATTCTTCACGCAGGGCATTTAGCTGATCGGTAAGCTCTTGCGCTCTCACCTCGTCTGCACCAAATTCTTGCTCCAATTCCTCCTGTACGACACGAGCCGGATCTGAATTAAACAGTGCCTGCAATGCATTCAGCACGCCAATCTTGGTATCCTGAGCTGCGGCACCTTGAGATACAAGTACCAAACTCAAACAAACGAGTAGACTCTTAAATATTTTCACGGTAATTCTCCAATTCTTACAACACTATTGAGCATCCGCCCAACTAACCATTAACACCTAACCATTAACTACTAACACTACAACTTTTCACTTGAGCATCTAAAACACGCTACTGTCTTGTACTAAATCTTTCAATCCTGGAATCTTGATTATTCCAGCTGTGATGTACTGCCAACTCTTCAAATCAAGATAATCTAAAAACCATTTCCAACGGTGAAGTCGAAGCTCTTGGTATCATCTCCCTCTTTACCAAATGGTGCCGCCACATAGAATGTCAGCGGGCCAAATGGCGACAGATAAGTAACACTAATCCCTGCAGAGTACCTAATCTCACCTAAATCGAAACCTGTACAATTTTTTAGAAGTGTCTGCCGTTCCGTACAATGCGACGAGAACACATTTCCAGCATCAATAAAAAAAGCCGACCTAACTTGACTAGAAACATCAACAAACGGAATTGGAAACAACAGCTCCAATGTCGCGGTGGCCAGTATGTTACCACCAAAACTGTCATAATCCTCATCTAGGTAGAAACTTTGTACTGCTAGGGAGATTTCCTGATTTCCCTCTGAATCCAGCACCGGGCGGCCATTGTCATCCAAAAGAGGTGTTGTTTCATAGCCTATATCACGATTCAAGCCTACTGCGGAACCATCCTCTCTGCGCAGAATCTCGCCATTTTCATCTCGCTGCAGTGTAAGGCCATATGCAGCCAAATATCTGGCGCCAGGTGTACTCTGCGGCCCTAGGCTATTTTCTTCAAATCCACGCACGATACCGTTCGAGTTTAGACCGCCTGCAAAGTAGTTATTGAAGAAGGGCATTTGTTCGGTATCGCCATATCCAATGCCATAACCTAGATTTGTTCGCAACCCTACAACCCAACTCTGATCCCTAGAAAGCGGCCAGTAAATCTCATTGTTATAGTTGATCCTGGCATATTGCAGATCACTGCCGGGCAATGTGACTTCTAAACCGATGCTATGAAGCATGCCACTTGTAGCCATCTGTCCACGGTTTAGAGTGTTGCGAAACCAGCTCCCTGTAATCGTATAGTTATCGAAGGTATCACCAAATTTGTCAACGAAGCCTTGATCCATATTCGACCGAAGCTGCAGCGGACTTAGATCGAAGACATTACCTAGCACCGCATCCGTGACTGGTCCGTCAAAAACGTTACCGTTGGCAGGCGTAATCACAAATTGATCCACGCCATCGAAGAAAGTGGGGCTGGAGACAATCTCTTGCACAGAACCCAGACCTGCACTCAGCTCCGTGTGCGTGTATCCAAAATCAAACCCTAGCAATGAAATTTCACTCAATGGGTAACTAAAACTCAAGGAACCTCCGAAGGAGGAGGTATTGAAATCAGACACATTAAAGGGTGATTCCATCTTCTGAGCGAATAGGTTGAACCCTCTGCTCACCCCGTCAGGTGTGAAATACGGATCTTGATACCCGAAATTTAGGCCAGTCTGAAAGCGGCTCTTGTTAATACCAACGCCCAGCGTCTTTCCTGTGCCCAGAAAATTCTGCGCCTGCAAGCTAGAACTAATGAAGAAATTACCGCCTCCACCAGTGCCAACCTGAAAGCTGATAGCACCAAAGTTTTGCTCCAGCACGTCATAGTTGACATCAATCTGATCTTCGGTGCCTGCCACCTCGATCGTATCGACTTCGACAGTTTCAAAGTAGCCTAGTCGCTGCAGACGGATTTTGGACTGTTCGATTTGTAGGCTTGACGCGGGAGCAGACTCCAGCTGTCGTAACTCTCTTCGCAGCACATCATCGGCGGTCGAAATATTGCCTGCGAAGTTAATCCGATTTACATAGGTCCGATTACCCGGCTGAATGAAAAAAGTTACATCAACAGTTTCGTCTTCCTCGTTGACTTCAGGCACACCCGTAGCTTCAGCAAAGGCATAGCCTAAATTGCCGAGAAACTGCACCATAATCTCCTCAGTTCCCGTAACCAGTCCCTGCGAATAGATCTGTCCAGGGCGCACGAATACCGCCGCCCTCAAGAGAGCCTCAGCGTCGACTAAGTCGCCGGCGAGATCAACCTCATTAATAGTGTACAGATCACCCTCACTCACATTAATGGTGATGTAGACTTCTTTGCGATCGGGTGTGATAGAGATGGGAGTGGAGTCAATATTGAATTCCACGAAGCCGTTGTCGAGATAGAAGGATTCTAGACGCTCTAAATCGCCGGAAAACTGTTCACGCGAATAGCGGTCTTTGCGGCTTAGAAACATGAACCAAGGCTTCGTGCCTAGCTCGAACAAACCGAGCAGGTCTTCCTCGGTGAAGGCTTGATTACCTACTATATTGATGTGACGTATGCGTGATTCTTCGCCCTCGTTGATGTTCAGGCTTATAGCCACACGATTCCGAGGCAATTCTTCTACCTCGATATCCACTGCTGCGCCGTAGCGGCCACGCGACGAGTACACGTCCTGTATACCTTGGCGAATCACTTCCAGCGCTGCGCGCGTGAAAATTTGGCCCTCGGCAATGTCTGCCGTCGCCATGTTCTCGATAATATCTTCAGTCTCCAGAACGCTATTTCCTTCGATGGTAATCTCGGCAACGGAGGGTCTCTCCAAAACTGTGATAATCAGCACATTGCCTTCGCGCGCCACTTCAATCTCGTCGAAATATTCAGACTGCGAAAGCTCTCGAATGATTTGGGCTGAGATGCCGGGCGTAACTTCATCACCTATACCTACGGGTAATAGGTTGTAGATTATCCCAGGCGAAATACGTTGATAGCCATCGACGATAATGTCGGCTATTACAAATTCTTGGGCGTTGAGGGTCTTTGAAATTCCAAAAGCCACCAACAAACAAAAAAGTAGTTTTTTCATTTGCGCTGCATTCTCAATGTATTTTATTACTTGGCGGCGAGTTATTTACTTTATTTTACAACAGCCGGTTAACGTCGTTGTAAATTGCTAAAATCATGATTCCCGAAATCATCAACAATCCCAGCTGTAACCCAAAGGCTTGAATTCTCTCGGGTACCGGTCTTCTGATGACAGCTTCGATCGCGTAGTACAACAGATGTCCGCCATCAAGAACTGGTATCGGCAGTAAGTTAAGTACGCCTAGCGAGATACTCAGTAGAGCCAGAAACCCTAAATAGACATCGAGACCGTACGTTACTGTCTCTCCAGCCACCTGGGCAATAGTTATTGGCCCATTTATATTCTTCGGAGAAATCAGCCCGACGACCATCTTTCTCACAGAATCTAATACGAAGAGCGATTTATCCCATGTCTCGATCACCGCGGGCTGAATCGCCGACAGCACATTGTAATTTACCTGACGCTGCATCTCCGGGGGCAATAATTCTGCCAACGTTGTTTCCTGCACATAGGCACCAATGCTGCCAATTACCGTGCCATCATCAAGTGTCGCTGTTTCCGGCGTCATCAACAAAGCAGAATTGATTCCACCACGTTGGACCACGACATTAAGCGTGAGTTCCGGGCTCGCCCGAATAACCTCTACCCAATG
>CALKDE010000184.1 GCA_938082955.1 uncultured Pseudomonadales bacterium | reverse complement strand
ACTCCAGCAGCGGTAAGGCGAGACTCCAAATCCTGCGCATTATCGTCCTTACCTACAACACCGATAAGGGTAGCCGCCGAACCCAGAGCTGCAATATTCAGTGCCACGTTTCCAGCTCCACCTGGACGGTCTTCTTGGCTGCCAACCTGCACAACCGGTACCGGCGCCTCTGGTGAGATACGCGAGGCGGCGCCATGCCAATATCGATCCAGCATGACATCGCCGATAACCAAGAGCTTGGCTTGCTGAAAGGGGGGCATCTCAAGTTTCATTAGAGGTTTCCTATAATCGTAGGCTGTATATTTACTGCTTTTTATGGCGGCTGATGATATCACATGGCATAAATACAGAAAAAACCCCACGTTAAGTCCAATATCCCTATTTTTAAAAAAAATGGGAATTTCCTATTAAATATGTCAGTTTTACTCTAGTAAGTGGGTTTTTCTCTCGACATAGGTAGATAGACAATCAATGCCTCGTAAAGTGCTGTTATTTCTAGGCTTCTGCTACAATTCGCGCAAGCAAGAGCGATAAGCCTATTATTCTCCTTATTCTCCCGGTGCTCGCTGGCGTAACTCGTGGCTGAAGACTCTCAAATAAGAACACCCCTAAGCCAATTCATCGCGCCACGCTACTGGCCGACATGGATGGCTCTATCTGCCATGTGGCTGGCGGCACATCTGCCGTATCCATTGCAAATTCGTATCGGACGGTGCCTGGGGCTGCTCAGCTACTATTTCGCTAGATCGAGGCGACACATCTGTGAGGTTAATCTCCGCTTGTGCTTCCCCGAACTCTCCGAGCAAGAGCACAAGAAACTAGTAAGAAAGACCTTTCGCTCTAACGGTATAGGGCTTATCGAGGTTGCGATCGCTTGGTTTAGAGAACCGGAAGACTATCGATCTCGTACAAGTGTGACTGGATTGGAAAACCTGGAGGCGGCTATAGCTCAGGGCAAGGGCGTGTTGCTGCTCTGTGCGCATTTCTCCAGCCTTGAAATGGGAGGATTTTTGTTCAATCTAGTTGGGGACATGGATGTGACCTATCGACCGAACAAGAACCCGCTGTTTCAAGCTGCGATGTTCAACGGCCGCATTCGCCACTTCCGCCATGTCTACGACCGAAAAGATGTACGCGGCGCGATGCGTAGCCTGAAGGGAGGGCGCATCCTCTGGTACGCGCCAGATCAGGACTACGGGGCGAGGCACTCAGTGTTTGTCCCCTTCTTTGGAGTTCAGGCTGCAACCATCACCGCTACCGCGCGATTCGCCAAGGTAAATGACTCTGCCGTATTATTTTATAGCCATTATCGCAATGATGATAACTCGGGGTATCATCTCGACTTCGCCCCAGCCCTAAAAGATTTTCCAACCGGCGACGCACAAGCGGACGCACGCACTACCAACAAATTAGTGGAACAGGCGATAAGAAAGCAGCCCGACCAATATCTCTGGTTACACAAGCGATTTAAGACTCAGGCTGATGGCCCTTCCGCACGGCCCTATTGATCTCATATTAACAATGTATAGCTAAAAATGAATCTAGACTGGCGACAACACGACATCAGATGGACCGCAGTAGTGGCGAGCTTAGTGCTGTCTCTGTTTACCCTACTCCTACAGGAAACGCCTAACGCCGATGCTTATACCTATGCACGCACCGCCGAGATATTCCTTGTTGATGGTATTATCGCTGCCTATCAACATTATTCATGGGCAACATACTCGATTCTAATCGGCATCGTATCCACAACTGGGCTGGATGTATTCTCAGCTGGCTTGCTCGTCAACGCGATGTTCTACGCTATTCTTGTTTACGCCTTTCTCAGTATTGTAAAACAGATCAATGATTCCGAGCCCTTGCTCGCCATCGCGGCAATCTGCATCCTTGTATACCCGCAGTTGAATGAGTACCGCGAACTACTAATTCGTGACATTGGATTCTGGGCGCTTTCTCTTGCGGCACTCTGGCAGTACCTGCTTTACGTCAAGACGCAGTCACTGCGCTCTACAATTATTTTCTGCACATGCCTGCTCCTAGCCGCGTCATTTCGAGCAGAAGCGCTTGCCTATCTGGCATTCACCCCTTTGTCCTTACTGTTCGATACGCGCCTCGAAGTCAGCACTCGCAAAATCCTTCTCGTCAAATTGTATGCTGTAATTATCTCCCTCTCTTTAGGCTTGCTTCTCTTCCTCGCACTAATGGGCCTCAACGTTGCACAACTCTTCATTGAATTTGCATCTATCTATGAACCCTTTATCTCTGGTAATTTTACTCTCAACGATGAAGAGAGAGCACTCTTAGGCTCACTGTTATTTACAGAGTACGCGGCGACCTTCTCTCGCGAATACATAGAAGTATTCTTGCTGGCAGGCATGATTTCGATTCTACTAGCCAATTTGCTTACTGGCATAGGCGGCCCGTATCTAATCATTTTGACTATTGGGTTCTTTAAGAATCATCTTCGTCTCAATAGGGGAATTGCCATACCTATTGTGTTCTATCTCTGCATAAATTTTTTGATACTCCTTAGCTTTATTATTGTTACTCGCTATTTATCCAGCCGCTACGCGATGCTAATGTGTATTTCGCTAGCCTTATTCGTTCCCACTGTCGTACTCAATCTATTGGAGAATGCAAAGGCATCCGGTCGGAAAAGCGTAGCTTATATTATCGCGATTTTCTTCAGCTACTGCGCGATTGACTCTTATTTTAGCTTCGGCGAGTCGAAGTCTTACGTGAAAGAATCGATTGAATGGATAGCCGACAATACCGAAGGTTCTGCAGGGCTACTAACAAACAACCATGCTGTCGCCTATTTCAGCGGCAAGGTCGACGACTATGATTTAGTGCAAAGAAATCTTAGCGAAAAAGAAATTCTATCCAGCGAAGTTGGCGATACTATTGTGGCAGAGCTTACATTCGAAATGAGACGTTTACTGAAGAAGAATAACATCGCAGATAAGTTGACTTTACTTGCCTATTTCCCCAGCGCCGACACACGGCGTATCGCAGTTTTTGAAAGAGTAGACTAGAGCACCTGTGAACAATTCTATAGCCCACTAGGTAAGCCTAATACCGCTGACTTACCACTCATCTGATAGTTCTCGCGTTGTAATCAAGACTCCTTCCATAATTAGATAAACCAGATCGGTACCCAAAAACATATTGAGCGCATCTTCAGGTGAACACACCAAGGCTTCCCCGGGCCGGTTCAGTCGCGCATTGATGAGCATGCCATGTCCGGTTTCCTTCTGAAAACTAAGTAGAAGTTCATGTAAATTTGGATTGCTATCGGCATCGACTATTTGTGTTTCGGTACTCTTGTCGACGTGAACGATAGCCGGATATTTTTCAGCCCAGCTGTCGCTCGCAGTTACACCGCGGCACATATATTTGTCGTGTTGCTCTCCGGGGATAAATTCCTCAGCCACACTATCTAGCGCGCATACCGAATAGGGCTGCCAGGCTTCGCGGAATTTTACCTGATGATTGATCTTCTCCACGACCTCCGGAAAGTTTGGATTAGCCAAAATGCTTCGATTGCCCAATGCCCTAGTACCGAATTCCATTCGGCCTTTGTACCAGGCAAGTAAATGCCCCTGCGCAAGAATCTTTGCAGCCTTCTCATAGGGCTTCTCTAAAACCTCCCAAAGTGGTTTATCCCGGTGCGACTTGCAGGCTTCGATACACTGCTCGGCGCTGTATGAAGG
>CALKDE010000183.1 GCA_938082955.1 uncultured Pseudomonadales bacterium | reverse complement strand
GAAGAACGTGGCGAAGAATATCTAGACGTCAACATGGACCAACGCCTCGATTGGGATAGCCTACGAGCACGCATCCAACAAACAGGGATGCGTAATTCGAATGTATTGGCAATTGCACCGACCGCCACGATCGCAAACATCATCGGCGTTTCACAATCCATCGAACCCACCTATCAAAACTTATATGTGAAATCGAATCTGTCCGGTGAATTCACCGTTGTAAACCCTTTTCTCGTTCGCGACTTGAAACAGGCAAACCTTTGGGACAGCGTCATGGTAAACGACCTTAAATACTACGAAGGTAGCGTGCAAAAGATTGATAGAGTTCCTGCTGACATCAAGCACATCTATGCTACGGCCTTTGAGGTAGAACCTCGCTGGCTCGTCGATGCTGCAAGTCGTCGGCAGAAGTGGATCGATCAGGCGCAATCTCTCAATCTTTACGTGGCTGGCGCAAGCGGCAAGAAACTAGATGTCACCTACCGTATGGCATGGTTAAGAGGCCTAAAGACTACCTATTATTTACGCGCACTTGCAGCAACCACGACTGAGAAGTCTACGGTGTCTGATAACAGTCTTAATAAGGTATCTAGCGGAGCGGCGGCGGTGCCCCTGGCATGTTCTCTGGATGATCCAGAATGCGAAGCCTGTCAGTAGCAACATTAAGAACAATAGCGAGCGCAGGCCCAGCCTGCGCAAAGCACTGTGCTAGCGTTTTTCTAGCATAAAACAATAGAAGCAAGAAAAGAGGTTAAGGAAAATTATGCTGTCATGGGATGAATTCGAGCAAGAGGACGGGGCCGCACAGCTAGTCAAAGCTACCGCGCTAGAGCCTGTCAAAACTGAAACGGTTAACCCAGAGCCAATCGCACCTGTTGCCGAAACGCTATCTGCTCCAGTTGTTAGCCCGCGAGAGCAGGTCGCAAACTTCCAATCGAATCTTGATGCTTCGGAAGAGAAAAAAAATGCTGACGCCCTGCAGAAGGCTATCGTCGATTTAGAGGAGCTCAATGTCGAAGCTGGGCTGGAGGAGCTTGAAGGTTCCGCTACTCGAGTCGCGGTCGATGACAAGCGCATGATTAATTGTCGCGCCGATTTAAATCAGCTCGTACCTTTCAAATATGACTGGGCTTGGCAGAAATATCTGGACGGTTGTGCGAACCACTGGATGCCGCAAGAAGTTAATATGACGGCTGATATTGGATTATGGAAAACGCCGAACGGGCTAACCGATGACGAACGCCTCATAGTGAAGCGCAATCTCGGGTTTTTCTCTACAGCTGATTCGTTAGTTGCCAACAACTTGGTGCTAGCGGTCTATCGTTTAATCACAAACCCTGAATGTCGGCAGTACATCTTACGCCAAGCTTTCGAGGAAGCTATTCACACTCACGCCTATCAATATTGCATCGAGTCCCTTTCCATGGACGAGGGCGAAATTTTCAATATGTACCACGAGGTACCTTCGGTAGCGAAGAAGGCATCTTGGGGTCTTAAATACACGCAAGAATTGAGCGATCCTAAATTCAACACAGGAACTATTGAAAACGATCAGGCTCTACTCAAAAACCTGATCGCGTTTTACTGCTGCCTGGAGGGTATATTTTTCTACTGCGGTTTCACCCAGATCCTATCCATGGGCAGACGCAATAAGATGACGGGCACCTCAGAGCAGTTTCAATACATTCTTCGCGACGAATCTATGCACCTAAATTTCGGCATCGACATGATCAATCAGATCAAGTTGGAAAATCCACAACTGTGGACTGACGAGATGAAGGAGCAAGCCACGCAGATGATATTGCAAGCTACAGCTCTAGAAATCGAATACGCGCGAGACACTATGCCACGCGGCGTACTGGGTATGAACGCCGCAATGATGGAAGAATATCTACAATTCATCGCGAATCGGAGGCTCATCCAAATAGGTCTGCCCGAGCAGTTCGCTGGAGTTGAAAACCCGTTTCCTTGGATGTCTGAAATCATGGATCTACGCAAGGAAAAGAACTTCTTCGAAACTCGAGTCATCGAATATCAAACTGGCGGTGCTTTGACCTGGGATTAAGGTCAAGCATTAAGATTTAGTACCGGCCCGCAAGAGTCGCTACCAAATGGAGCACACATGAGCGAAAAAAAGTACGCTGACGACGATTCGGAACGCACCTTGGTTACGCTAGATCAACTTAGTCAAACCATTGAGGTGATGACTAGCGTGGTGAATAGACTGCGCCGACATTTAAGCGATCAAATCAAGTACCAGATTGAGGCGCAAGAAGAATTAGAAGCGCTTGCCGCTGTGCCGATCGAAGCTTCGGCACACACAGCCACAAGTAAGCCTGATACCGAGGCGAAAACTACTGAGTCACAGCAAGTCAGTAGCGAGCAAGACCGCGCACGAGAGCAGCAAAGAGAGAGTTTCGTAGTAGAAATCAGCCAGCAAGAAGTGGAGCCCACTCGCAAGCCCACAAAGACCCTCCATTAAGCTTTCTGTCTTGCGAAAGAGTAAAGCGGCCACGCACCACCACACATGACTAAACCCATAGGTGCCATCGTATTAGCAGCAGGTTTCAGCAGCCGCTTTGGCAGTAGCAAATTACTCGCCCATCTATCGAACGGAAAATCGATTTTTCAACAGACTGTGGAGCGAATTGCTGAGGTATTTCCAGACCGACTCGTCGTTACACGCCCTGAGATGGCTGCACAACTGCAATCACTAGCGCAGGGAACATCCATCCTTAGTTTCGAACATGCCGAGCAAGGAATGGGGGCAACGCTCGCTTTTGCCGCACAGCAAATTGGCGATTGGGATGGCTGC
>CALKDE010000182.1 GCA_938082955.1 uncultured Pseudomonadales bacterium | reverse complement strand
CGAGCCGACTGGGTGGTTACCTCCAGCATCGCCTTAGATGTAGTCGAGCACTTGATGGAGCAGGGTAAGAAGGTGCTGTGGGCTCCCGATAAGCACCTTGGTTCCTATATTCAAAAGACTACTGGCGCCGATATGTTGCTGTGGGATGCCGCCTGTATAGTCCATGAGGAGTTTAAGGCGCGAGGCCTTGCGGATATGCGCAAGCTTTATCCTGATGCAGCAATACTCGCGCATCCAGAATCGCCTAGTGCGGTATTAGAAATGGCAGATGTAGTCGGCTCCACTACTCAGATTATCAATGCGGCGAAGCACTCTGAAAAATCAGAGATTATTGTGGCCACCGATCAGGGTATTTTCCACAGACTGCAGCAGGTAGCGCCCGAGAAAAAATTTATTATCGCGCCAACAGCTGGCGTTGAAGCAAGCTGCCGCAGTTGTGCGCAATGTCCATGGATGGGAATGAACTCATTAGAAAGCTTGTACAGCTGTGTGCAAGAGACTAGCAATGAGGTATGTGTAGATTCAGCGCTGGCGGCTCAGGCAATGATCCCGCTGCAGAGAATGTTAGATTTTGCCGTGAACAATCAACTAAAGGTGCGTGGAAAAGCCTAGGTGGATGCCTGACTAGCTCGGGTATTTTGCTAGCTTAGGCATTTTGCTGCAATCTTTCGATCTCTTGAATTTTCTGTCTTAGGCGCGCCTCTTCAGCAGGTGCGATGCCATTGTCACTCTCTATTTTCAAGGCCGAGCGCAATTGCTGCCGTGCTCTTTGATAGTCCCCTAGAAGGCGAAAATACTCGGCTCTTGCCTGGTGTACCTGGCTGATATTACCAGCCTGACCGTGAGTCTCGGCGAGCTTGAACCAGAGTTGAAAGTCGTTGGGCCGGGAAAGGCTATGCCGCTCCATGACCTGGGAGGCAGTGGTGTATGAGCGTGCTGCTATCAGGGCGTCAACATAGGCTATCGTAAGCGGATTATTGCCCGGGTTTATAGCAAGATGACGCTGCAGAAATTCAATTGCCTGGCCTGGCTCATTCTGTTCAGTAAGAATTTCAGCCAGAGTTACCGCATAGCTTATACGATTCGGGTCCTTCTCCAGGAGTGGTTCAAGAGTAGCACTGGCTTGTGCAAACTGCTTATTCTCGTAATAGGCGATTGCAAGAGAATAGCGGTTCACATCGCGTGTAAATTCACTTGTGCTGTATTCAAAAAGGCGCTCATGTTCAAGCACGAGATCTGCCTTGTTAGCCGCGTAGTAGCCCACCACTCGGGCTCGGACGATCTGGTATTCGAGGCTGGCATTGTATTGCTGCTGTGGATAACGGCCCGCTCTGCCACGGCTACCTGAGACGCGAGACTCCGTTAGCGGGTGCGAGAGAAGAAACTCCGGTGGTTGGCGCCCAAATCGATTGATCGCCAGTAGCCTCTCGAATAGCGTCGACATGCCATCGGGGTCGAAGCCGGCGCGGAACATCACATCTTGGCCGACTCGATCAGCCTCGGTTTCATTGCTTCTGCTGAAGCGCAGTTGATTCTCGAGTGCGCGGCCTTGAACCGCCGCCACAGCAGCGGTGCCGTGGCTGGTATCTGACGTCGCCATAATGATTACGCTAGCTAATAACGCCGCCATGCCGGGGATTCTTGCAGCCTGTGCCTCATCGATTCCACGTGCAAAATGACGCTGGCTCACGTGAGCGATCTCGTGGGCCATGACTGAGGCAAATTCCGCCTCTGACTGCGCGTTGAGGAATAGGCCAGTATTCACGCCAATAATGCCACCGGGTGCGGCAAAGGCATTTAGTGCCTCGCTGTCGATGATTATAAAGGAGAGGCGATGGTCCTGCAGTTGGCTTCTGGACGCTAGCTTATAGGTTACGTCCTCAAGGTAGGCATTAAGCAGTGGGTCGGAAATTGTTGGCGCACCGCGGCGAATATTGCTGAGAAACTGCTGCCCCATCGCGTATTCTTGCTCAATAGAGACAGTGCCGGAGATGCGGTCTCCGAGACTGGGCAGGGCGGGCTGAGCAGACAGCAAACAAGGGGCGATCGCCGAGAGCAACAGGACTAGATTTTTTTTAAGGCAACGGGTGTTCATAAGATCCACTAATAATACGCTAAGACCGAGATTAACATAATTAATTCGTCGTTTTTAAGGAACTTTCGATCGATATCTGGGGGTTCCCTGATTAATTCTATAATCACTCTGCGGGAGTCTGACGTGCACCGCGCAGGCTCAACCGCTGACAATGGTCGTCGTCCTTGGTAAGTACGACAACGTGGCAACGGCGCACCACAGGCCCTTTCTGAAAGGGCTAACAGCTAATTCTGCTCACTGCGCTGCACTTTTTTGCCAGCTTGGCAGATGCCTTCGCCATTGCGCCTTGCTAGCCGCATTGTCTGTAAGGCACAGTAGTCATAGAAATAATCAAAGTCTCCCAGGCGATATCTTTCATGGTGTTTAGCCTGCATAGCTTGATAAAATGCAGGGATGGAGATAAACGCCGATATAGAGATAGATCTGAGTGGCCTGCAGTGCCCAATGCCGCTGCTGAAGGCAAAGCTGGCTCTGAATAGCATGGACTCCGCTCAGGTTCTGAAGGTGGTTGCCACAGATCCGAGCTCGGAGAAGGATTTCTACATGTTTGTTAATCAAACTGATCACCAAATTCTGGATTTTCAGAAAGATGATAGCGCCTATTTTTACTGGATTAAGAAGGGTTAGAAAGCCTCTGATCAAGTCTGCGACCACTCGGGACTCTAGCTGCACCCTTTGGGGGGGCGCTATTGCTGTGTTGTCGTGCTTGCCAATTGTGCAACTATTACTTGCGGTTGAGCCTTTCAGTAGCACGCGGCCCGTCTTTACTAAGAACCGCCCACAGCGGCCATGGACTTAATCAGAGGCTACCGCAGCCTACTGGAGACATCTCGAAATGAAGAAGCTGGTTAACGATTTCTTCGATCGTTATTTTCACGACGAAGAATCTATCATTCTTATGCTGTTGCTGAGCGTGGGTCTAGTGGCACTGCTTTCGTTCGGTGGTGTTTTGGCGCCGCTGATTACTGCAATCATCATTGCCTACCTGATGCAGGGCCTAGTCGAAATTCTGCTGCGCCGGGGCCTTTCATCGCGGATTTCTTTTGTCCTGGTCTACGCTGTGTTTATTGGTGTATTCCTGTCGATGCTGTTGTTTCTTCTTCCTTCGGCCTGGAATCAGCTGCGCAGGTTGATGAACGAGTTACCCAATCTGATTAGTCAGTGGCAAGCATCTTTGTTATTGCTGCCAGAGAATTATCCGAATCTCGTTTCCGAGCAGCAAATCCGTGAGTTCATTAATGGCGTGCAGGGTGAGCTGGGAGGCTATGGCCAATCAGTGCTGGAATATTCTTTGGCGAGTATCCCAAGCATTATTTCCTGGATCGTGTTTATAGTCTTAGTGCCTATACTTGTCTATTTCGTCATGAAAGATAAGTCAGACTTAATCAACTGGGCAGGTAATTTTCTGCCGCGTAATCGCCCCTTGATGAATCGAATCTGGTTAGAGATGGACCAGCAGATTTCAAATTATATTCGTGGCAAGGTCCTTGAGATTTTCATCGTCGGCTGCGCTAGTTATCTCATGTTCGTTATATTGGGCATTAATTATGCCTTGCTGCTCTCGGTGTTAGTGGGGCTTTCGGTGATCGTTCCTTATATAGGCGCGACAGTAGTAACTATCCCGGTGGCCGCCGTAGCCTATGTACAGTGGGGAATTGGCAGTGAATTCTATACGGCTCTCGTGGCCTATGGCGTGCTGCAGTTGGTAGATGGCAATGTGTTGGTACCGGTCATCTTCTCCGAGGCGGTTAACTTGCATCCGGTAGCGATTATTGCTGCCGTTCTTGTTTTTGGAGGAATTTGGGGGCTGGCAGGGGTGTTCTTTGC
>CALKDE010000181.1 GCA_938082955.1 uncultured Pseudomonadales bacterium | reverse complement strand
GCACTACCAAACGGTTCATCATGGCCTTTGGGACTACGATCCGCCCGCCGCACCAATCTTGATGGATATCACCGTAGACGGCGAACCAGTAAAGGCGGTCACACAGCTCACAAAACAGGCCTTCGCGTTCGTTTTCAATCGCGAAACAGGCGAGCCTATCTGGGAGATAGAAGAGCGAGAAGTACCTCAGTCCGACGTGCCCGGAGAAGTTACCTCGCTCACACAACCCTTCCCGACTCGGCCGGCTCCTTTTGATCGTCAGGGGGCAACCGTTGATAACTTGATCGATTTTACGCCGGAGCTACGCGCAGAAGCGCTAGAGATTTTTAACAACTATGTGACCGGTCCTCTTTTCACACCGCCTTCTATCGCCAGCGATGGGCCAAATGGCACCATGGGGACGATCCAGCTGCCTGGCTCGCAAGGTGGAGCAGACGTTCAGGGCGCCGCCTTTGATCCAGAGACGGGATACTTGTACATCCCGTCAATAACATCACCATTCGTTGCCGACATTCTGCCTGGCGACCCGGAAGTTACGAATCTCAGCTATGTGAAAGGCTCGAGACGCTGGATCGCGGGGCCTCGTGGACTACCTCTATTTAAACCTCCCTATGGGCGCATTACGGCTATCGATATGAATACTGGCGAGCATGTGTGGATGGTGCCGAATGGAAATGGGCCGACCGATCATCCTGATCTAGTAGGTTTAGACTTAGGCCCTCTTGGGATGCCAGGGCGACCTACACCACTGCTTACAAAGACTTTGCTGTTCCTCGGCGAGGGACTCACCAACCAGCGACCTGGCGGTCGAATCCCTGTTGATATGCCTGTCGAGATTGCTACAAACAGCGGCGGCCCGATGTTCAGAGCCTACAACAAAGAATCAGGTGACATTGTTTGGGAAATCGAATTGGAGGCAGGAACATCCGGGCCTCCAATCAGCTACTTACATGACGGGGAGCAGTACATACTCGTCGCGATCGGTGACCGACAGTACAGCCCCGAACTCGTCGCCTTTAAACTGCCATAAAAAAAGCTGGCGCGTATTACGCGCCAGCTTTTTCAGTTTTTCTCTGCAATCTTTCCTGCGGTGTGCAGGCTATGAATGTGTTCTAGCTTATTTTGTACACTCATAAACAAATGCTGGCGGCATATTTCGGAACGTGAAATCTAGTTTCACGCTTTTGAAGATTGGCTTCAATTCTGCGTAATTACTTAAACTGTATTGGAATTGTAAGAAGCGGCCACCTGCGCGTAAATTCGACCGCACTGATTCAAGAATTTTTTTAACGACTTCATTGTCGATCAAAGCCAAAGGCAGGCTGGAAACGATGTGATCTACTTCCTCTACATCAAGATCATCGAGTATGCTTCGAATAGACGAGGCGCAAGCATTAACCACACGCAAGCGAGAATCTTGCAGCGCTTCTAACTGGTCAATGAAGTCACCGTTAACCTCGAAGCAAATCAAAATGCAGTCTGGGCGCATTCGTTCCAGAATCGAGCGTGTAACACAGCCAGTGCCAGGACCTAACTCGATAAGGCAACGCGCCGATGTAAAATCTATAGGAGCAAGCAACGTTTTAATCAAAACTTTAGAACTGGGCGTAATTGTCCCGGAAGTCTTAAAACTTTTGATTAGATTTAGCGAATCACTCAATTTCAATCTTGCATTCATATTCTAAGCCACTCGCCAATTTCAGCACCGAGGAAAACGTACATAATTACAAAGGGTAGTTCGCCCAGTAATAATGCAGTAAGCATTTTCCTCAGCGACATCTTAGCCACCCCCGCAACATAACAAACTGCATCAGTGGGAACTAAAGGAAAGAAAGACCAGCCAGCTACAAACCAAAACGCGTTTTTATGCTGCATTTTGGTCTTCAAGTTAGCGATTTTATCGGGGTATTTCTTTTCCAGCAACCTATCGTAGCCGCCAAAAGAAGGGAAACTGTATACTAGGAATGCCCCAACCACAACTCCAGTAAGAGATATGGCAAACACCAATAAAGGCCATTGTGGAAAGGAAATAGCCCCAGCCAAAACAAATGGCGTACACGGTATCAACAGCAGCGAACGAGTTAGCGACATCAAGACATAGATAATGAGTGCTCTTGAGCCCATCTGACCGAGAAAGTGCGATATGGATTCGCGAGCCAGCCATTCCGGGTGGATAACTATTATTCCCAAAATCACAGCCACCACGAGAAGCCAGACGGTGTTGATGTGCTTGATCATAGAATTCCAAAAAGGCTGGTCGAAGCTGGGCTGCAGCTTTACTGCGAAATGAGGAGTTTAGGACTGAGAAGACAGCGGCGCAAGTTTTCCTCGACTCAATAATTACTGCGCCAGCTTTGTTGCTAGCACCTCGTCGAGACTTCTACCAGAACCCATAAGTTCTTGCACCCTATCGCGCAGCGTTATGAGAAGTGTATGCACTTCTAACATACCTTCTCTGCCGGTAAAGCCAACGCCGTGCCCGGGGATAACTTCCGTCTGCGGACCTGCCATACCGATGGCAATGCCCATCGTCTTGATTATGCCATGGACGCTTCCAGCATTGATTTTGTTGATGATAGGATACATATTGGTGCGAAAAACATCATCCCAATACAAGACATCTGACTCCATGAAGTAGACAAAGCTATCTCCATCTGTGTGAACAGGCGGAGCAAGAAAGACACGGACTTCTTCACCACTTAGGTGAAAGCTGATTGCCTCAGTGTACGCGAATATTGGTCGAGCCTGCTTTGGAGACTGCGGAAAAGTAATTCCACCACGACAGGTATTATTAATTCTTTGAGCATACGCAGGCGGACACTGTCTTGCGCGAGAATGAGCACCCCATCTTCACCGCTAAACACTCCGATATTGCCACCGGCATTGGGTGACTGCAGCATGTGTACCTTGCCAGCAACATAGTAGGTCGTAAAATAGCGGTCGGTGCTGGATTGAGCGCCTAATGCCACACAGACAAAATACAGCAAAAAAATAGCGGCTGATTTAAACATTCTCATCAGTGGATCCGATTAAGCAGACCGTTACATTGGCACCGCGAGCGACATGGTTCCACGCCCTGCTTTTCTGCGCTACTATGACCGAATGCTTCAGCACCGATTCATTGATTCCGCTTTACGACACCCCGAGAAGATTGCTTTCATCGATCGCAGCCTCGGCCGCGATGTTAGCTACTCTCAGGCATTACTCGCCTCACTCATACTGGCTCGCCGATTTAGGAAAATGGAGAGGGGCCGCATCGGGATTATGCTTCCGACCTCTTCCGCTGGAGGGATAGCAATAATTGCAGCGCTCATGGCTGACCGCACTCCGGTAATGATCAACTACTCAACCGGCGCCGAGAAGAATTGCCTGTACGCTCAAGAACAGTGTGACTTCCGG
>CALKDE010000180.1 GCA_938082955.1 uncultured Pseudomonadales bacterium | reverse complement strand
AATCTATGTTCGAGTGGAAAGCGTTGCCGACAGCGCAGAGCGATGCAAAAAAATGGGTGGCGAAGTGTTGGATGGGCCACGAAGAATGGGCGGCAGCAATTTCTGCGTGATCAAAGACCCAGCCGGCGCCGTTATGGCTCTACTATCGGACTAGCTAGCTAAAAATAGTGCAAAAACTTAAAGGCAAATGCCATTGTGGATCGCTCGAACTCGGCGCAAAAGCGCAAAGGATCCAAAAGGACTCAATCGTCGTGATTGTTTATTTTGCGGGAATAAGGGTGTGATCATAGCAACTACATTGCTAGGTGATTTGGGTATGGAGATCAATAACTAGTTTTTTTAAATTACGCTACAGAGAATTAATTAACATGAACCCTACCGTAGAAAATATTTTCATAACAAAAACTCGGCGCGAACAGCCGCATGAAATAGAAGTCGCGAAGCTCGAAGCGGGAAAGGGCATCAGTGGTGATCGTTATCATGAACGGGCTTTGGAATCTCTAGCAGCAGGAAACCTAGCGCCATCGAACCATATCAGCATGATTTCCAAGGAAGAACTCGATAGTTTTTTGAAGAGAAACGACGTCGAGATCGACTACGCTGACTTTCGGCGTAATGTCCTTATCAGCGGTATTGATCTGTATAAATTGATTGGCAAGAAGTTTACGCTTGGCAGCGCGTTATGCCAGGGCATTGAAGACTGTGAGCCGTGTGCCTTTCTCGCCGCGACCGTCCACAGAGCGGTTCTTCCAGAGCTAAAAAAGAAGGCCGGCCTACGAGCAATCATCTTAGAAGACGGCGATTTAAAAATCGGCGATACAATTACAGCGATTGGTGACTAACATGCAATTCTTTAACGCCTTACTAACCAATCTAAAGAGCCGGCCCCACTGGATGAACGCACTGATGCTGTTCTGTGCGTATATGACATTTATCTATCTACCTTGGGATGTTCTCTTAAAGCCGCTGTCTGAAGATCAGGAGGTGTGGTTCGGTCTGCTCTTCACCGGCTGGGCTGCGAAGGCCGGTGGCTTGCTGCACTGGTACGTATACGGCGCGGGATTCTGGGGATTTTGGAAGATGCGAACATGGATGTTTCCTTGGGCGGCCCTATACACCGCGCAGATTGCGGCAGGCATGTTCATTTGGAGCTTTCTCGATGATCGAGGCGGCGGAGTAACATCCGGCCTGTTGGTTGCCATTCCCTTTCTCGCGTTAGCAGCAGTTCTGTGGAGAACGAGTTATTTCAAAGCCGCTGCCGAAACAGTTGAAGATAGCGAACTCAAATGAAGCTGCTTGTCCGAATCACCACTGCCTTTTGCTCACTATTTTTGGCCACAGCTTCCCTTGCCCAGACTGACGAGCCTTACATCTACATACTTGGCGTTGCGCAGGATGCCGGCTATCCACAGATTGGTTGTTATGCAGAACATTGCCTGCCTGGTTGGATTGATCCTACCTTACGTAGAGGAGCAGCTTCAATTGCCGTTATCAACCCCATCGCTGGACAGAAATTTCTCTTCGAGGCCACGCCTAATCTTCCGGCGCAGCTGTACGCGCTAGACCTAGAAGCACCCAATGAAAATTTTCAACTTGCCGGCGTGTTTCTCACTCATGCTCATATCGGGCACTATGCTGGCTTGATGTTCTTCGGGCATGAGGCAATGTCAGCTTCCAAGCAGCCGGTCTACGCCATGCCGCGCATGTTTAGCTTTCTAGAGAACAATGGCCCTTGGAGTCAATTAGTCGAGTTCGAGAATATTCGGCTGGAAGCACTACGAGAGGGGGCAGCAGAAAGCCTTGCTGACATTCAAGTCACTCCGTTTCTCGTTCCTCACAGAGACGAGTTCTCCGAAACGGTTGGCTATGAGATTGCCGGGCCAAACAAGAAAGCTGTATTCATTCCAGATATAAACAAGTGGTCGGTGTGGAATACAGACCTCGCAGCGCTGGTGAGATCGGTCGACTATGCATTAATCGATGCGACGTTCTATGACGATGGTGAGTTGCCTGGCCGCGACATGTCACAGGTTCCGCATCCCCTCGTTACGGAAAGCATGGATGCACTAAGTGAGCTATCAAGTAATGAGCGAGCGAAGGTTTGGTTCATACACTTTA
Source organism: uncultured Pseudomonadales bacterium (assembly GCA_938082955.1). Lineage (GTDB taxonomy): Bacteria > Pseudomonadota > Gammaproteobacteria > Pseudomonadales > Pseudohongiellaceae > UBA9145. Next base: position 668 of record CALKDE010000180.1, on the reverse strand, counting down.
ACCATACGAATCCGTTACTCAATGCCCAGAGTGCCGAGAGTAAGTTCGTTCGATCCCAAGGATACAATATAGCAACCGAAGGCGTACGACTCCCACTGTGATAGTACGCGTCGCTGCGAAGCTTAGCCGTTTCGTAGCTTCTCTAACTCTTCCCAACGTTCATACGTTTTCTCAAGCTGACTCTGCACATCCGCCACCTGCTTCAACGTCTCCTCGACAGATTTCCCAGCGTCGTCCTGATTATCGTAGAACTCAGGTTGCGACATGTACTTTTCTAACTCAGACTGACTTACCTCAAGCGCTTCTATCTTTGCGGGCAGCGCCTCGAGTTCGCGCTGATCCTTGTAGGAGAGTTTTTTGCTTACAGCTTTTTTTGGCTCAGGCTTTCTTCTAGCTGCTTGGTTGATGATCCACCGCTGGCTTTCTCACCGTCTTCAAAGCTAAACAACTTACCGCCTTTACGCGCCCAGTCGCTGTACCCACCGACATACTCGCCGATCTTCCCATCACCTTCGAACACCATCAGACTAGTAACCACATTGTCCATGAACTGCCTATCGTGACTTACGAGTAGCACCGTTCCGTCGAACTTCAATAGTATGTCTTCGAGCAGTTCCAGAGTTTCGATATCTAGATCGTTTGTTGGTTCGTCTAATACCAGAATATTT
>CALKDE010000179.1 GCA_938082955.1 uncultured Pseudomonadales bacterium | reverse complement strand
TGCCACCTTCATCTGGATCAAGGGAGCCCAAGGACGCACTTGCTCATAGCTACTCAGTTCCATAGGCCCAATGCCACCTTCACGGTGACAGACCACGCAATTCTCATTAATAATACTGGCTACGTGGCCTGAGTAAGTCACTGATTCTTCACTATTTGCTGTGTTAGCAGCAATCAGCGTTTGTGCCTGAAACCCAAAAAAAGTAACAACCGCAATGCCAGCTCCAAGATGTGGCAACTTGTTCAATTTCTGCAAAATACTCATTAGCCTCTCCTAATTATTTGGGCAAGTTAAAAAGCTACAAAACTGAGAGACGCCACTTCTCAGTTGGTCAGTTTCATCGAGGCGAAACCGGTTTCACGGTGGCTGGCCACGTATTTTCCTTCGAGATTGCTACGGCGCAGCCAACATGGCCCTGCTGAGAAATCACTGAGCCAGCATCTGGCCGATAATCATTGGTGAGCTATACCGCGCCATAGTTTGTCTATGCAAATTTAGACAGGGGGACAATCCAAGACGCTATAACATATATAACTTATTAACTTTAATGTTTCTGAGTATATTTGTCCAACGGCTTTTCTCGGCAATAGAGCGATCTTTTAAGCGCTAGCTGAGGTGCAGTCAGCCACTTTTTAGGCTTGGCTGATCAGGTGACCTTGCTGGGCGCTTTCGCTAGATCTGCCGCATGCTGCAGATGGGTCAGCCGGCCGAGCTGTTGTAATGACGTCAAGTGTGAATAAATCAGGGGCAGTAATCCCCTTTCGCGCAGTTCCTGAAATTCATCATTACTAAGTTTTTCAAGCGCCTCCTCATCTATCATATACATTCCCTCCACTTCATATTTTGGGGAGCTCTGTGTATGTTGCAATTTAAGTGGGCGCGAGGTGAACAGTCGTTTTTCGGCCAGGTAGCGGCATAGTGCAATAGACTGCAAAGATTGCTGAGTTACTCTAACCACACGATCAATACGCTTATTTAAGTAGTCTGTCGGCAGACCATCGCTCCGGTACAAGGGTTCGCCGACGGTTTCACTCAGCAGCGGACTCTGTTCATCGATGGATATATCTGCCTCGTTGCTGTCAGGATCCAGTCGACTCACGGATAGTGGAGCAAGGGTGAAACTTGCTGGTATGAAAACCGGCTGCCATTCGAGTGTCTGGCAATAGAGATTAACGCCCTTGTTCAAGCCCATCATAGCACCCGGCACAAAATCTCCAGTCTTCTTGCTTCTGATAAAAACCAGCGGAAACTCCGTAGCCAACTCATAGAATTCTTGGAACACCACTGGAACAAAATTCTCGGCCTTATGACTTGTGAAATCTTTTGGCTCGCTCAAGCAAAGCTTGCCGTGTTTCTCGAAATTAAGAAGAACCGGTTCAGACATGTTAGTAATCAGCCTTTTGTGTTTGATCTATAGTCCACCTGAAACTGCTTCACGCGCTCATTAACCGCTGGGGGTTTTTTTCAAGCCTGAAAAAAGATGCGACTGAAAGCCTACCTTTAGAAGGCTCACTATCGAGGCTTTCTGGCGACGAGAGCATGGCGCAATGTAGCAAATTTGAAGGGTATAGTACCAGTCGATTCAATCTGGCCTTGACCACCAACTCCTGCTTGAACAGGATTGTGTCGCCATTCAGGTAGCCTAAGTGCTCGGCTGGGTGACGCCGCACGTTTTCAATCATCTCTCCCATAACACCCCGATTATCACTCCTTATCTTGACCAAGCTACGTGGACGATAACGATAAATTGCCGTGCCTCCATGTGGCTCACCACAAAGATAATGCACGGCAGCATATTGTTCATCACTGAACGCATCGACATGAGGCATCCTTTGGGCTGCACTCAGTTGCGTCGGCCGGAGCGTAGTCAATGAAATCATGCTGCGATGGACTACAGGGTTGCGGAAACCGTATACCAGCTCTATGACCTTGCCCATGGCCTCATCATAAGAGCTTGGCAGACGATCACGAATACCCGGATAGGCTGTGCCGTCATCGCCAACATTACCGAAGTAGGCTTTTTCCCCCGCATACTCGAGTAATACCTCTGGATTAGCTAAAAAATTATCGATGACATACACCGAAATCTCAGGATCCGTATGCTGAATTTTCTCGACGTTCATTGCTTGATTAAGTATAAACTCTAGCATGGTTAGCAGTACTTACTTATTGCCTGCACTTAGAATGATGTTCTTTGGTTTTAGCGAGCCGCCCAAATATTCTATAAACCTATAAAACATATAAAACATATCGGATTGAATAATGTAAGCTCCGGAATGTCAACATGGAATTATCATTGCGGACTTAGGTGGTGACGGCAGCATGAAGGCAAGTCTTTATTAAACCAGGTGAATTCAACAAACGAATCCAGCAGTGCATCGCCAATATACCAATTGGCAGCTGACAGAAAAGAAAGGGATTTCCGTGGACAATAACAATATCAAACACATAGTAATCGTTGGGGGCGGCACGTCGGGCTGGATGTCAGCAGCCGCCCTGAGCCGCATCGTCGGTACGCAAGATTGCAAGATCACCTTAGTCGAATCCGAACAGGTAGGTACGGTAGGCGTCGGTGAAGCGACGATTCCACCCATTGTAGAGTTCAATAACCTGCTTGGTATCAATGCCGACGAAATGCTAAGTGCGACACAAGGCACCTTCAAGCTCGGTATTGAA
>CALKDE010000178.1 GCA_938082955.1 uncultured Pseudomonadales bacterium | reverse complement strand
CAGGCTGGAGCGAATAGCACCGGATAGCGCAATAGACCGGAAATTCGTCAACCGCCCAAAAACTGTCGCTAATACACCCGCGGAGATGAAGAACCCGATGCCGATCAGAAATGAGCGCGTGTCGTCAACGGTTGTGAGGTCAACGCCGCACGCCAGCCAGATCACGCTCGACAGGGCGAGCGTAAGCAGGATTGAAAGGAGGACACCGTTGTCGCCCTTCGCTTTGGAGGCACCCTTGGCGACAGCGGCACCTGCGATGCCAAAACTTACCGCCGAAAGTAGTGCATATATCTCACCCATATTGGCTGCCCTTCAATTCTTTAGCGGCCTGTCTAAGCTAGACTCGCTGAAATCGGTTGGCCATTCCGCAAGTGCAAACAAACTGCGCACCCACCTTTGACAGGTCGGTGCGCAGTTTGGCCTAGAAAACACAGCTTACTCGGCGGCTTGATCTGCCGACGGGGAAGAAACAAGTGTACGCCAATCGACTTCTTTCGGATGAACACCTTCGTGGGACGCAATTTGCCCCTGCGGGATTTCGGACTCCGTTCCGATCGCCTTGCCGCCATCTGCCACTTTCTGCGCGGCATCTGCCATCAAGCGGCGAAACTCGACAATCGCCAGGTCGGACGCGCCAAGTGTATCGGTAGAACGCTGTACCCGGCTGCCCATGGAAACCCACATGATGATATCTTCGTTCGGAATACCGGGAACACCTGTGAAATGACCCTCTTTCATCAACTCACGGTCTTGCATGAAGTCATTTTCGAGTGTCCGCTTGGTCCGCCACTTCTTGTCCACATCCTTACCTGGAACCGCGTGGTTAAACGCGCGCCATTCGGCATTCGATGGTACATTGGGGCCACCAAATGCCAGAAAGTGAAATGCGGTTTCGTCGTCATTAATTGGCACGATCACGCTGGCCACTTTGTAATTGTTGTTTGGCGGAATCAGTGAGTAGTAAGGCGCGATGAACTCGGTGATCCGGAGATAGTTGTGCGTCTTGGCATTCTTGATTGGTTTGCGGATCGCGGCGTAGTGGAAACCATAGCTCGTCGTTTCGGTCTGCATGCGCGGTGACTTGTCCGTCGAGGGACGGTACCAAGCCTTGTCATCTGCCGACGCACTTTCGACCCGGGCGGGCTTCATTGTGGACGAGTGCAAAGAGGAAGAGTGGGCAGAATCAATCTGACCTTCGTGGATTTGGGCCCAGTTTGCAGGAACACGGATCTTGAGTACCGCAACCGGTGTATCCTCCTCCGGCGCAAATGCGGGCGGTTGGAATTCTGGCATGTCGTCTTTTTCACCCAGCCATGCCCAGACAAAACCACCCCATTCACGTAACGGGTAGGCGCGCGCCTTGACCTTGTCCATCAACGGGCTGCCTTCGGGCTCCGACGACATAGCGACAACATTGCCATCAACGTCCATCTTCCAGCCGTGATACAAGCAACGAAGCCCGCAATCTTCGTTGCGTCCGTATACGAGAGAAGCTTTGCGGTGCGGGCAAAGCTCATCGAGCATCCCAAGGCGACCTTTTGTATCTCTGAAAGCAACGTAAGTTTCGCCGAGTACCTCCACACGCAAAGGATTGCCGTCGGGTGTATCGACTTCTTCGACAAGGCACACCGGTGTCCAGTGTTGACGCATGAGCTGCGCCATGGGAGCATCGTTTTCAACACGTGTAAGAAGCTCGTTTTCTTCGTGAGTAAGCATAAGTTCCTCCTTAGCAAAAGTGACTACATTAGTTTGATTAATTACTTAGCTATCTAAGTTTATATGTCAAGCTGAGAACTATAATTACAGAAATTTTAAATTTCTGTAATTATAGTTGGGCAAATCCTTATTGATATAGCCAGTCGTGAAGCTGACGGTTCAGGAATGGCAATATCAGACCGGTAGTCAGGCCCGTCAGGCAAGTCGCGATGATGAACAATGAAAGGACCACAGGCGTTGAATTGAGCACGTATCTGGAGGCAAGCACCAAGCATACCAGCGGAGGATAGACCGCGAGCATGCTCACCGCCCACCTTTTCCAGAAAACAGGCATCGAGCGCATCTCTACGAGGTCTGATTCATCTCTAGCCTGTTTGCCGTTAGTGATTTTACTCTTTGCTGGCACGGCTATCTCCATTGTCTAACGAGGTCATTTTTGTTCTGGCCAATCGCGAATTGGAACGGCAAGGCAAAGGGAGTGTGCCCTGCCGTTCTTTTGTAGTTCACAACAGGTTTATGGGGTCCTGCTTGCGAAGCAACATGACATAGCGCACAGCCATTGCAATAATCACGGCAATACCTACAAACGCCAATGGTATGCTTGGCAACACTGCGGCAATGGCAGCAAGCACGAGGATAATTCGCTCCACCGGACTTAGTGCTACGCCGATATAGCCCTCGATGGAAATCGCTATTGCAGCAGTAGCAAACAAACCACCGATCAAAGCCACAGTGTTCGTCGTAAAATCACCTAGCAAAAGCAACCCGGGGTTCCAGATGAACGCAAATGGCATAAGAAACCCGATGGCTGCGAGCCTAACTGCCGAAAATGCAATCTTGAAAGGATCTGTATCGGCAATTGCGGCCGCTGCCAGCGCTGCAACCGCAATCGGTGGCGTAAGTGCAGACATAATTGCGTAGTAGAGCAAGAACATGTGGCTTTGAAGAATCGGATATCCGAGCTTTGCCAGCGCGGGACCAACCAGTACTGCTGCAAGAATGTAAGCACTTGGAGTCGGCATTCCCAAACCCAAGATGATCGTCACAATGGCGGCAATTATCAACGTCAAAGCCGCCTGCCCTCCACTGACTGTCAGGATCACGTTAGCTGACTTCATACCTAATCCGGTCATCGATAAACCACCAATCACCAAACCTGCAGCGGCACATGCACCGGCCACTGGAAGAATTCGAAGCGTAGTTTCGCCAAGCCCCTCTACGATCTGCCATGGCGAAAGCCGCGTGGCTTTCAGAAGGCCAGAGGCTATGACTGCCGCCAATACTCCAACACCCGCAGTGAATGTGGGCGAATAACCTGCAACAAGGGCTGCTACTATCCCGAAGATAGGTATGAGAAATACCCAACCTGTCCCGAACGTTTCAGCAGCTGTCGGAATTTCGCCATCGGACGGTCTGAGGTCTTCCTTAACGGCCCTGAAGTGAACCTGAAGAAAAACGCCTAGGTAATAAAGCAAGGCGGGAAACAACGCAGCTAGCACAACTTCTTTGTAAGGGACTGTGGTATATTCGGCGAGAATGAATGCCGCTGATCCCATAATCGGTGGCATCGCGCTACCGCCTGTAGATGCCGCAACTTCTACCGCGCCTGCAAAACGAGCACTGTAGCCAAGGCGTTTCATCACGGGAATGGTAATCGAACCGGTCGCGACCACGTCCGAAGTCGGGCTTCCCGACATTGTTCCGTAAAGACCCGAAGAAAGAACCGCAATCTTTGCTGGACCACCCCTCGATTTTCCGGTGACCAATGAGGCGAGGTTAAAGAAAAACTCTCCGCCGCCTGATTTCGACAAAAAAGTACCGAACATTACGAACAAAAAGACATAGCTGGCCACAACCTGAATCGGAACGCCGAAAACTCCGTCTGTAGTAAACACCAGAATATCAAGAAGATAAGTATATTCAGATATGCCGTGTCCGAATGGTGGCGGAAGGTAAGATCCGAACTGGTTGTATAGCAAGAACAGGACGACAACGCCCGTCAAACCCAGACCTGTGGTTCTGCGCGTCACTTCCAGCGTCAGGAATAACAAAGCACTTCCGAAGAAAAGCTGTGCCGGCGTGAACGGATTGAGCAAGCTAATGCGGTCCGAAATTGCCCCGGCATTTAAGAAGAAAAAGATACCGCACGAGATACTGAGTAGCGTGAAAATCCAATCATAGAAGGGCACTTTGTTCGGCGCGTTAGGTGTTGCACCGATCGCGACAAACAAGATTGTGTAAATTCCGCTGACAAAAAGAAT
>CALKDE010000177.1 GCA_938082955.1 uncultured Pseudomonadales bacterium | reverse complement strand
GCACTACTTCAATTCTATGCGTTGTTAAAGCGGGAAGTGCTAGAGCATCGAAATATATTTATTGGTGCTCCAGTTGTAGTTGCCTTGCTCCTATTAGTGGCGGCGACATGGGTAGCTACGCAGATAGACCAAAGCGACTTGGCTGAAGGGCTGCGCTTTGTTTCGGTTCTATTTGATGGATTGTCGCCGTTCGATATAGCGCCATTTATTATGTTGTTGGCGATTCCCTTCTACCTTACACTTTATGTGTGTAGCGTTATTTACCTTATCAATACCCTGTATCAAGATCGAAAAGAGATGAGTGTTTTGTTTTGGCAGTCTATGCCGGTCTCGAATCTTCAAACGGTGCTTTCCAAAATCGTTGCTATTGTCTTGGTTGCGCCAATTTTTTACGTTCTGATTATATTTGGAATGTATCTGGTAGCGATGGTCTGGTTAACGGTATTAGGAATCAGCAACGATGTGGATCTGGTGGGCATTGGCTACCTGTTCCTAGCTGCTATCGCCAGTTTGGTGTTGATCTATATTTCTGCTGTCGTGACTGGCCTGTGGTTGCTTCCATCAGTAGGTTGGTTGCTTCTATTTTCGGCTTTCGCGAAGAAGACTCCTCTGCTATGGGCTGGCGGTGTCTTTATACTCGTAGGGTTTCTCGAGGATTTCATATTCGGCACGCAGTTCTTGGCGAATTGGGTGGCGTCGCGAACATCAGATCCAAATCAATATCTAATCTTCGAGTTTCAAAGCGTATTCGAAAGGGTTTTTAATTACGATACACTTTTTGGAATTGTGGTTGGCTCTATACTGATAGCGGGCGCCGTATTCATGCGTCGCTTTACGGACTAACAGGAGAAAGGCATGAAAAATTTACTATTAAGGAATCGCTATACACTCTTGGTAGTCACGTTGATTGTCTACATGGGGGTCTTGGTGACAGAGGGCATGATTACAGGTCGCGAAGCGAGGGGTATCGAGTTCGAGAATCCTTACTTCGACTTTAACAGCACCGACTTTGAGGGTTTCAGGCAGAGAAGAAGCGACAATGAGAATGAAAATATTCGTGTAGAGTTTGATGGCACAGGTGATGTCTAGAGGGATAGCCTTCTATTGACACTCTAATCTCAATCTACTAAAGGTCCACCCCTCGAAACACGCCGGGCTAGTGATTTAGACGATGCATACATTGAATCCACAGCAAGTATCACAACCACAGGCAGTAGCTGCGATGAACGCCGTCGCCGGCCGTGTCGCGCGCGGCAATTGCACCCATGCTGAGCACCGTGGTTTTATCTAATTAATTAGAAAGATATCAAAAACCCTAAGCGCCTTCGGCCTTAGGGTTTTTTTTGCCGAAATTTTTATATGGCGATAGGTAGGGCAGGGGATAGGGAATGAGCGTAACAAAGATAGACAATGCGGCGAGACATGCTTGGCTGGCCCGAGAAGAGGGGAATTGCCTTTCTGTGCGCTTAGATATTCCCGCGACACACATCGGCACACTAATTCTTTGAGCCTCTACCTTGATGTCGAGTTTGAAAGGGATAAGCTAATTGATGCCGCAGAGAAATTATTCGCAGAGAAAGGCTGCACCTATTGTGAGCATTGTACATCCAGATGTGCTCGCATTTGATTCAATAGCGGTGATTGATAGTGCTCTAGAACACAAAGGGTACGAGAAACAGGCGCCGACTCTCACTGTGTTGCTTGATCTGTCAGGCGCTGTGGAAATCAAATCGAACTTGGCGAATAGCTCTATCAAAAAGGGGCGGCGCTGGATCGTGTCTGCAAGCATGGTACGCATTTACTAGTAGCAATAGTGAGAAAATTGATGTGCACAAAGCACTCTTAGACAAGAGTGATTTGCCGCCTGTGTTCTTACTCAAACAAGGATTTGATGAAACCCCTATGAGTAGCGGCACGGCAGTGTATGCGAGCCAGGCAATGGGTCTGTTTGGTACCTCTACGGCAATTGGACAAACACAGAAGCGGTTCCAGATAGTATGACTATGGGGAAAGGTATTGCTGGCAGGTTCCCTTTTGCTGCCTTCGCTGCTCTGGCGGTTTCCGCGAGCGTGGATAAACAGCTAAACAAGCGTGGTCACAGCGGTACGTTTTGTGGCAAACCTTTGGCCTGTGCTGTGGACGCTGCGCTCATCAGTCATCTACGGGCTGAAAACATGGCGGATAAGGTCGCCAGAACTGGGAAATTTATGATCGATGGCTTACATAAGCTAAAGGATAAGTACCCGAGTTTATTCGGGCCGATTCGTGGAAAAGGTCTTCTTTGTGCCTTCGATCTGGGTTCAGACCACTTGGTGACTAAAATAACAGAAGCCGCACTAAGCAGACGGCTATTGGTTACTCCAACTGGAAATCGGATTATCCGATTGATTCCTCCGCTGATCGTGGCCCAAGCCTAAATAACTAGGGGGCTGGAATTACTGGAATCTGCGCTGGCGTCAGTTGTTACGAGGCATTGAGTAAAGTAGACTGCTTTGCTCGAGCAAAAAACAAATAGAATTGGATAGATAATGACAAAAAATACTCAAGTATTTCTGGCGCAGCGGCCAGTCGGTGAGCCGAGTGACGAGAGCTTTGGTTTTCGCGAGGTCGATATACCTGAATTGGCAGACAATCAAGTTTTGATCCGGGTTTGCTGGCTTTCACTAGACCCCTATATGCGCGGCCGCATGAATGACGTTAAGTCCTATGCTGACCCTTTGCAGATTGGCGATGTGATAACGGGTGAATCAAGCGGCGTGGTGATTAAATCTACTTCTACCGATTTTGTAGTGGGAGATACTGTTGCGGCTCATATGGGTTGGCAATCGCATCTTGTAGCGAATGCCGATGACCCGCGATTAATGAAGGTTGATTTAGATAATGGTAGTTTGTCGGCTCACCTAGGTGTCGTTGGAATGCCGGGCAGAACAGCATACTTTGGTCTCACAGAAGTAGGTAAGCCGCAGCCTGGAGAAACCCTAGTAGTGGCTGCCGCATCTGGAGCCGTAGGCTCTGCAGTGGGACAGATCGCTAAGATTAAAGGTTTGCGTGCTGTAGGTATTGCCGGTGGGCCAGAGAAATGCCGCTATGTGAAAGAAGAGCTGAAGTTCGATGCCTGCATCGACTACAAAGCGGACAATTTCGCCGCCGAGTTGGCCGCGGCTTGCCCCGATGGTGTAGATATCTATTTTGAGAATGTTGGTGGCGATGTAACAAAGGCTGTTGCCCTATTATTAAACCCAGGAGCGCGAGTGCCAATCTGTGGTTATATTTCGAATTACAATGATGAAGATATTGCGAATTCTCAGACCCCGATGCGCATACTCAAAGGCTTGGATCCAGAGCCGGAGAATCGATTTTTTGTCGTGACAGAATGGCGTGATCGTTGGGTCGAGGCGACTCGACAGCTCGGCAGCTGGATTCAAGACGGTCGACTAAAATACAGAGAGAGCATCGGTGTAGATTTAGAAAGTGCCCCTAAATATTTTCGCGGGATGTTAAAGGGTAAAAACTTTGGCAAGCAATTGATTAAAGTGGCGGACGAAGACTAGTGCCACAGTTAGACGCCGAAAATTATGCGACGGCCTCGCTATTTTCCCTAGAGGGGAAGACAGCGCTCGTGACAGGTGGCAGTTCGGGCCTAGGGCTAATAATGGCGAAAGGTCTTCTGTGTAACGGTGCGCGTGTAGTTATAGCCTCGCGTAGTCAGAAAAAATGCGACATGGCTCTTGCTGAATTATCTGAATTTGGTGAGTGCTGGTCCCTAGCAACAGATGTTACTGAGAGCCAGGACCGCGAACGCCTCTTGCAGTTCGTTGAAGCACAGTTGGGTGGCCTCTCGATTCTTATCAATAATGCGGGTGCCAACTGGGGCGCGAAACTAGAGGACTATCCAGACGAGGGTTTCGAGAAAGTCGTCAATACAAACCTTTCGGCTGTATTTTCTCTGACACGGGATGCGGTTCCTCTGCTATCCAAGTCTGCGCTTAAAGATGACCCGTCTCGCATAATTAACATCGGATCGATGGACGGCCTACACGTGCCGATTGTTCAGCGCATACCCACGTTCGCCTATTCTGCTAGTAAGGCTGCACTGCATCATCTTACGCGCAGTTTTGCAGTGGACTTGGCTCCACGCCATATCACAGTCAATGCAATAGCGCCGGGCTTCTTCGAATCAAGGATGACCGACTACGTGTTCGAACATTATAAACAAGATATTGAGGATGACTGTCCTTTGCACCGCGTGGGCAAGCCGGAGGAGATTGTGGGTATAGTGACCTATCTTGCTTCCCGTGCTGGCGCCTATACCAATGGAACTGTGATACCGGTGGATGGCGGCACTAGTATTTCAAAAGGAAAGCGACCCTGGACAGAGTGACAATTGGGATTGCTTCGATTGTGGTTTGTCGTTTGTCGTTTGGATAAGAATTAGTTTTTGAAAGAATGGAGAAAGCATGAGTTTATTTAGCCTAGAAGGTAAAGTGGTCATTATAACGGGATCGACCAAGGGCATCGGTCTTGCAATCGCGAATCGCATGGCAGAGCAAGG
>CALKDE010000176.1 GCA_938082955.1 uncultured Pseudomonadales bacterium | reverse complement strand
GGTGGAGTTGACGAACCAAACCCTGCCTTTACTATCTAAATCGAGCCGGCGCACTCGGCTTCTCTCATTCGGTATTTCAAAATACTTTACTGCCATAGTACCTGGATGCATGGCGCCGATCTTGTTCGTGCCGTTGTAGGCAATCCACAGCGTGCCGTCCTCAGCGGCTTTTATGCCGTAGGGGCGAGGCTCTGTTTCGATTTCTTTTAGTTCGCCAGTAGTCGGGTTTAAGCGACCGAGCATGGCAGCTCCCTGCGCGGTGAAATAGAGGTTGCCGTTGGGATGAAACGTAGCCGAGTGAGGATCGCGAGCCTGGGTCTTGTATTCGGTTACTTCGCCGCTAATTGGGTCGAGTTTGCCTATGCTGGCGTTGCTGTTGCCGGTATACCAGATATTGCCCTGGGCATCGGGGACTATGGTGTGTGGTTTGGCGGCAGGCGGCAGGCGATATTCCTCCATGATGCCGGTCTTTGGATCTAAGCGGCCAGTTAAGCTAGCCCACATACCGGTCCACCAAATAGACCCGTCAGGTGCCTCAATCGGGTCGCGCACGCGCTGCCCGAGCGTAGGTGCCGTCCACTCGATAATGTCTATTTCCACATCCCCGGTAATCAGCGTTGGACGACGTGTGGTGTCTTCTGGAAAATACTCGGCAAGATAGGCAGCAATGGTATTTGCCTGCGCAGAAGGCAGCTCAATCATGGTCGAGAACAAGTCATGCCACTGCTGTGCCGTGCTGTAGCCAGCGGCCCGAGTAATGGTGGCGACGCTGTGACAGCTGGAACAGATGTTCTCCACCAGCGCCTTGCCGGGCCCGTCTGGCAGGGGCTGGCTTGCACGCGCTTGCGCCAACGCGGATGTTGAAAAAGGGAAAACACAAAGAATAGATACCACGGTCAGCAGTTTTTTCATAATGACCACTCCGATTAGGCGGACGACAAGCCACTGGCTAGATACTTCACTCTATCTCCTATAATTGGAGCGGGCAACTCGATTTTTCTGGGATAGTGCTCCTACTACCTCTTTCTGCAAGACTGAGTAGAAGACAATTGGGAGTAAAATAGCTTAAAGTTAGCAACAAACTCGCTATAGACGGTTATGAACAGGCAATGACGAGAAAGATTCTAGTGGTGGCACTTCAGATAATCGTGGCAATGATTACGATTCCGGCAGTGGCGCTGGCAACCATGAGCTTCGAGAACCGCAATAATGATGGGCCTTCCATTGTTTTCCCCGGGGGCGAGCTAGTATCCGGAGAGCTGTATTCCGGTCCAGAACCCGACTGGGGCTTCACGAATGAAGTGTCCACTATTCACCTGCAGCTGGACAATCCGCTCAGCTCTAGGCTCATTTGGATCGAAGAGAGCGATGGCAAGGTCTATATCACCTCGGACTATATGGGAACCTGGTTGGGTCGGCGCTGGAAACACTGGGCAGTCCAGGCTTATGAGGGCGACGGGCTCGCGGTTGTTCGTATCAATGGAATTCGTTATGAGCGAAAACTCGTTAGAGTTTTTTACAGCGCTCTACTAGACGGCGTCATCGATAAAAAAATAGCAAAGTATCGATCAAGAATAACAAGAGAGGCGATTGAGTCGGGTGAGACTTGGGTGTTTGAGTTGGCGCCGCGAGAGGGAGTGTAGACTGATGAAGTTACCTTATTATATCGCTCTTCTAGTTTCGATTTCTCTGATAGTATCCCTGGCAATTCTCTTCGTGCCCGGTCTTGCAGAATCAATAGAAAGCTGGATGCTTGGTTTCTTAGCAAGAAACGCCGCCGCCTAACGCCGAGCTAAGAATCTTTCAAGTAAACACGGTAGCTTTTACTAAAATCTAAACCAATAGCAAGACTTCACGCTTAGGTCTGAGTTTGCCGTGTTCAAGGTATTGTCCTGACCCCAGTCTTGAAGATTGTAGTTCAGCACGACAAGCGCTTCTTGCCCCGCTCGGGGAACCCACGGTAGACGCTTATTAATGCCAATCTGTTCACAGATGTTGCCGGTCTGCTGCAGACTGATCCGGTACAGATTAGGCGAGAACGCGACTTGGGAATTTACGCGGCTGAGTCCAGTGGTGAAATCGCCTTGCGGAAGCTCAAGATCGTTCCATTTATAATGTAGAGACATCGAGAAGTAGCGCGACTGATTTCAGCTGAGGCTAGCGTTGATGTTGACGCGCTCGCCATTGGAAAAATCACCAGTAAGATAATTCACGCAGCCGGAAACTCTCGCTCCCGTGCAGTGTTAAAGCCAACCTGCGTCTCACCGAAGTCGTAACTCCTTGGCTAGAAAAATATTTCATTGCCGGTCTGCCAAAATAAGGCGAAGGGATTGCGGACTATTTCTTTGCTTTCAAAACGGTTCAGCGTTGTCCGGTCTTGTGATCTGGTTTCGAGTTCGAAACAGACGGCTATGGAACATGCGCGCACCAACATAGAGCGCGTGCGCTGTATTGATCACATAAAGCTCTATTAGCTCAGATGCTTGGGCATGATCACCTGGACGGCTTTGGCAAAAGTCAGTAATGAGTTCTGCCTCCTGCCATACAGCATCGTCCAGCTTGCCGTCGGGAACCGGCGCCGAATTGACGCGTGCTACGCGAAGGCTCTTTCCTTTGACTTGCAGTTCCCCACCGCGTCTTGGGCGAAAACGACGTTGCCACTAAATCCTAGGATAAAGATGTTTGGAATAAATAACAAAACGTTCAAAAACGACGATAAAGCGTGGCAAAATAAGTAGCGCCATACTGCGGGGGAGACAAAAGCCAGCAGCGGATTTTAGCAATCACGGAGTATCTAGATAAGAGCCAGGCACACATAGTTTCAACTTGATTAGCCACAGTACGGCTTGGATACATCGTTCGAGGTTTGCTGTTTACTCCTCTTTTGATTTCTAGTGAAGAGGCTAGCTAGGCAAAACAGTCTAGGCTAAGCTGAAACCGTTCGACACGAATCTTAACTAACAAAATAAGAATAAGGAGATTTTCATGAACAATTTTACTCAATCCCTTCTCGCTGCGCAGATTGCATTGGTTGGTGCATATGCAGCGGCACAGGATGACGAAACTTACGCGACTTATATTACTGAGGAGCAGTGGCAGATGGTAAACGAGCTTCCAGGCGTAGATCGGCAGATTGTTAGCCGTGATATCGGTAAGCTAAACCTCTCGGTTGGCATCATTCATCGGGGAGCGGTGGCGCGGGCGACTGGCCAGTCTACGCCGAACCCGGAGCGACCGTGTGGCGTAAGCAGCACTAATCGTAACAGTAGTGCGCGCGGGATTATGCACTATGACCAAACAGAAACGTATTACATTGCCTCTGGATCAGGCACGCTTGTCACCGGCGGCACTATCTTAAATGGCAATGAATCGGCGCCGGGCAGCAATGTTACTGATGTTTTAAATGGCCCTTCCTGCAGTGGCGTTATCGTCGGCGACTGGATAGCTAAGCACGTCAAAGAGGGTGACATCATCATTATTCCAGCCGGGACGCCCCATGGTTGGCTGGAAGTGCCGGTGCATGTTGATTATCTATCGGTGCGTCCAGACCCAGATCGAGTCCTTTCTGACAGCTATGTCAATCCAGCGCTGGGCGGTGATTTCAAGATAAAGACGGAATAATGGTATTGCAGGGGGTCTACTGGCCGCCATTTTCGTGCGCCCAGCTATCCTTTCAAAATACTGGACAAGTGCCAGTAGGAAAGATACATTCCTAGGGTTAAACAAGTTCTAACTACAATGATTCAGTGCCCAGCACGGGAGAGAAAAATGAAAAGAAATTCCCTAATTGCCCTGACGCTCACAGCAGCGCTTGCGTTTTTTGCCAGCTCAGCCAGCGTTTTCGCCCAAGATCTAGAATCGGTTATGCCATTTAAGGTTGGAACATTTGCCATCGATGGCATACCAACAGTTGGCCTAGTCGTGCAGAACGACGAGTTGATCGTCGATCTTGCCGCCGCTAACCGCGCGTTGGAGCTTATACCACGTTACGCCGCGCTAACTATACCCGGCGACTTGATCGGAATGATCTCACAATACGAATACGGCCTTAAGTATCGCGTTTATGAGATCGTAAATCATCTCGTGGCAGAGGATCTGCTAAATGGCGATATGCCAAACTATGTCCACCCTGTTAGTTCTGTGGACATCATGGCGCCGCTTCAATATCCGAGCAAACTCATGAATGCGGCTGTGAACTTCTACACTCACGCCTGCGAAGGCTGCAACGACGATGAGCGAGCAGCTCAGACTCTTAATCGCCAAGTGAACCGCGGCGTTCCCTATCTGTTCCTGAAGCCTACACGCGGCGCAATCATCGGAGACGGTGATGACATCCTCATGCCTTTCGGTCGTGACCGCATCGAGTGGGAAGTCGAGATGGCTATCGTGTTTGGCCGTTCAGGCAAGTACATCTCCGCAGACCGCGCCTACGATCATGTATTTGGTTACATGGTAGCGATGGATATCTCTGATCGCGGTGGTCGTCCACCTGGTGGCTACGGCTCCGGTTCAGATTGGTTTGTTGGCAAAGGACACGATACGTTCGC
>CALKDE010000175.1 GCA_938082955.1 uncultured Pseudomonadales bacterium | reverse complement strand
GGCGACGATCTACTGTCTATACTGCAGATCGCACTGGAAAACGATCCGACGCTTCGGCAGGCCAAAGCGAGCTACCGCGAAAACCGCGAAAGCATGATTCAAAGCCGCTCCGCCCTGTTGCCCTCTGTGGGTATTGGTGGGGCTACCTCGCGCCTAACTAGTGGCCCGACGGATTCAATTTATACCAACGTCACAGACCCAATCAGTGGTGAAACTCTCTTTACGCAGGTTGCTAACGATCACAGCTTTAGGCCTGGGCTTAACAATCACGGCTGGGGAATGAACCTCAATCAGAGTGTCTTGAACCTAGCCAGATGGTACACCTTTCAAAGCGCCAAGGCTCGGGACAAAGCTGCCGCGGTAAATCTAGCCGCCCAAGAGCAAGATCTGATAATGCGTGTCGCAACTGCCTATTTTGACGTGTTGCGCGCAATCGACATGCTAGACACCAATGTGCAGGAAGAGGAGGCCGCGCTTCGCTCACTGGATCAGACTCGCCAGCGTGAAGAAGTTGGCTTGGTTGCCATTACCGATGTCTTCGATAGCCAAGCTGCCTATGATCTAGCGCGAAACACGACGTTTCTGCAGCAGGACCTACTGCAATCTCGTTACGAAGCTCTAGAAGCCATTACCGGTCAGGCACATCCTTCGATTGATGTATTGCGCGAAGACTTCCCTATCGTACAGGTTGATGGCAGCCTAGCTGATTGGGAAAGAGAAGCAGAGAACAGCAGCCTGGCTATCGCGGCCGCTGAATACAATCTGGAAGCCTCACGCAAGAATTTGAAGGCAAGAAAATCAGATCACCTTCCTACCATCGATTTTTCAGGCGGCTGGAACCACAACGTAACCGCACCCATCGTTAGTCAGGGCATTCAAATTGGTGGAGGCGCGTTCGATCGTACTTCCTTAGCACTGAACCTATCAATTCCAATCTATTCTGGCGGCGCAACCCGCTCAAGAAGGCGAGCAGCTGAATACAATGTGATCTCCTCTCAGGAATCTCTAAACTTCACTGAACGTCAACTCACTCAAAATATACGTAACGCCTATCGCCGTGTTAACACGGATGTTCTCGTCATTGGCCAGCGGCAGCAATCAATTACATCTGCGCAAAGTGCCCTGGATGCAACGGAGCTGGGTGCCGAGGTTGGTACACGTAATATCGTTGAGGTTCTGCGCGCAAGAGAAAACCTCTATCGCGCACTGCGCCAATATGCCGATGCTCGCTACAATTATGTTGTCGACAGCTTAATCCTACGACAGGTAGCAGGAATACTCACACCACAGGACATTATTGATCTGAACGAATGGCTGCAGCTGTAAGGCAGGCATTTCGAATGCCATCTGGCGGACAGTGTTTATTAAAACAAATGCTGTCCTGTTTTGGTCTATCAGACTCTCGCGCCCTAGCCCCTCCCCGATATCACTTCTGCTAAGCAATCAGTTAGAATAGATTGCCCTTTCAGTGAGGTGAAAATTTTGCAGAGTAAATTGCCTAAGCTCGGAACCACCATCTTTACGGTCATGTCGAAGATGGCTCAAGACTATGGTGCTATCAATCTATCCCAGGGTTTTCCAGATTTCGACTGCCCAAAGCGACTGAGAGAATTAGTCACCCAGCACTTGAATGATCGAAAGAATCAGTACCCTCCTATGGCTGGTATTCCCTTGCTAAGGCAGCAAATTGCTAGCAAGGTAAAGGATTACTACGACTGTGATGCCGATCCGGAAACAGAGGTAACAATCACCTCTGGCGCCACCGAAGCATTGTTCGATGCAGTGCATGCTGTTGTTACCGCAGGCGATGAGGTTATTGTCTTCGACCCCGCTTACGATTCCTACGAGCCGGCTGTCCAGTTAGCAGGCGGTAAAACCATTCACGTTCCGCTTACGCTACCTGACTATGGCATGGACTGGGACCGCTTAGAGCAGGCTATAAATTCTCGTACTCGGCTCATCATTATCAATTCGCCTCACAACCCCTGTGGCAGCATATTGGATAGGTCCGATCATGATAAAATCGCCGCGCTGATTCGAGACCATGACATCTTAATCCTCTCCGATGAAGTCTATGAACACATGGTCTTTGATTCAGTTAAACACGAGAGTGTATTAGCACACGCAGAATTACGCGCAAAAAGCTTTGTCGTTTTTTCCTTCGGAAAAACTTATCACGCCACTGGCTGGAAACTTGCCTATTGTATTGCCCCAGAAGCACTAACGACAGAATTTCGTAAGATTCACCAGTATGTAACTTTTACTACTTCGAGCTTCGTTCAATATGCTATCGCTGACTTTATGGCCGAATGTCCTGAACATACGCGCGAACTTCCAGATTTCTATGAAGAGAAACGAAATACATTTTGCAACTTGATCACTCCATCTCGATTGAAATTTGCGCCATCCAAAGGCACCTACTTTCAATTAGTGGACTATAGCGAGATTAGCGATAAGAATGATGTTGAATTCGCCAACTATTTAACTCAAGAGAAGGGTGTAGCCGCTATTCCGTTAGCTCCCTTCTATGAAGTACCCCCAGCAACGAAAATTGTTCGTTTCTGCTTTTGCAAAGACGATAGCACCCTCCAACAGGCTGCTACAATTCTCTGCGAACTCTGAGTAGGGACTTGTGTATGACTGAGATAGATTTCAATCAGATGGCGGCCGACATTAAGAAATGGGGTATTGAGCTTGGCTTCCAAGAAGTAAGCTTTACGGATATCGACCTTAGTAAGTACGAGCATCACTTAAAAGATTGGATAGATCGGAACTATCACGGCGCCATGTCCTATATGGCGGAGAATCACGACAAGCGCTGTCATCCTGAGCAACTCGTGCCTGGCACGATTCGTGTCGTCTGCGTTCGCATGGACTATGCAATGGATTCAGAAGATTCGCTGGATTCCATGCAGAACACGGGTAAAGCCTACATCTCGCGCTATGCCCGGGGCCGTGACTATCACAAACTGATTCGCAAGCGGCTACAGAAGCTTGCTCGGAAAATTCAAGATGTTGCTGGTCCATTTGGCTACCGTGCATTCGTCGATAGCGCCCCTGTACTTGAGCGCGCACTCGCTGAAAAAGCTGGAATGGGCTGGATCGGCAAGAACACAATGCTCATTAACAAGCAGGCTGGATCATGGTTTTTCCTTGGAGAGCTGTTTACCGATCTACCGTTGCCGGTTGATGAGCAGGTAGCAGATCATTGCGGCAGCTGTTCTGCTTGCCTCGATATTTGTCCAACAAATGCGTTCGTAAAACCCAATCTGCTGGACGCCACACGCTGTATCTCTTACTTAACAATCGAACTACGTACATCTATCCCAGTAGAATTTCGAAAACCTATGGGGAATCGAATCTATGGCTGCGACGATTGCCAATTTGTTTGCCCATGGAATAAATTTTCTAAGCCAACACAAGAAAAGGATTTTACGCCTAGGCATAGCCTAGATGATGCCCAGCTAGTGGATCTTTTTGCTTGGTCCGAGCGGGAATTTCTAAAGCGAACTGAAGGGTCTGCTATTCGCAGAATCGGCTACGACTGTTGGTTACGCAATATAGCGGTGGCTCTTGGAAATGCGCCAAGCTCGAAAGAAATAGTCAATTCTCTGCGTTCAAGATTGAACAATGTCCCCGATATGGTGAACGAACATATTGAATGGGCATTGCTGCAACACGAATCTTAGACGATTATTTCTACGCGTCGATAAAATGTTCTCTGTAGTACTTCAGCTCGGCAACAGAGTCTCTAATATCTTCCATCGCTTGATGCGCTCCTTGCTTAACCAGGCCCTTTAAGATTTCCGGTTTCCAGCGACGCGCGAGTTCTTTGACAGAACTCACATCCAAATTTCGATAGTGAAAATAGTTTTCCAGCTCTGGCATGTAGTTCGCCATGAACCTGCGATCCTGACAGATACTATTGCCGCACATCGGCGATGAATTCTTCGCGGAATACTGAGACAGAAATTCTATCGTCTGCCGGCTCGCCTCATTCTCATCGACATCCGTAACTCCATTTCAACAAAATG
Source organism: uncultured Pseudomonadales bacterium (assembly GCA_938082955.1). Lineage (GTDB taxonomy): Bacteria > Pseudomonadota > Gammaproteobacteria > Pseudomonadales > Pseudohongiellaceae > UBA9145. The sequence continues at coordinate 1,163 of CALKDE010000175.1, read as the reverse complement.
CACCAATTTTATTTTGTGAGGATACAAAAAAGTGCGCATTTGTTGATCCTGGTGGTGATTTAGACCTTCTACTAGGCGCAGCTAAAGACAATAATTTAATTCCAGAAAAAATCTTATTAACCCATGGACACATAGACCATGCAGGGGGAGCTTCAGAGCTATCATCTATGCTATCAATAGAAATTGAAGGTCCCCATAAAGAAGATACTTTTTTACTCGATTCTTTGGAATCACAGGGCAAAATGTTCGGATTTCAAGCGCGAAACTGTATTCCTAATAGATGGCTACAAGATGGGGATGAGGTAACTATAGGCAATGAGACGCTTCAAGTATATTTTTGTCCAGGACATACGCCAGGTCACATCATTTTTTTTCATGCAGAATCTAATCTCGCTGCAGTTGGAGATGTTCTATTTCAAGGGTCTATTGGCAGAACTGATCTTCCGGGAGGCAATCATCAGGACTTAATTAACTCAATTACTCAAAAATTATGGCCATTAGGAGAAGAAGTTTTATTTCTTCCTGGTCATGGACCTGTTTCAACATTTGGTCAAGAAAGACAGACCAATGCATTTGTTGCAGATACTGTTTTAGCGAACTAAATCAGTCTACCCAGATTTTAACAACCTGCCCCCGATCATCTTTCATGGACCCAGTCACTATTAAGATAAAATCTATGATCCACCAAATGCCAAATCCACCAATTGTGATAATAAATAAAATTGCCGAAGCATATCGCTTAAGAAAAAATCTATGTGCACCTAAAGGCCAAGAGAGCACTAAAAATAATAAGAAAGTTGGAAGAATTCTTTTTTCTGAAACATTAAAATGCTCATTCATATCTTCCGCCCGCAAGGCTGGAGCTCATTTTAATAACAAGGGATGTTGGCAAATTATTGCATAAAAAAGCAATGGTCTTATTTAGTAGCCCGGGAACCCAAGCACTCTTTCCTTTCACCATGGCGTCTACCGCACCTTTAGCAACTGTCTTAGAATCTTTTTTCATAAAACTGGGTACTTCGTCCATGGCATCTTGCATGCCACTAGCTGAATGAAACTCTGTCACAGTAAAACCAGGACATACATTGGTAGATGTAATGCCATGACTCCGATAATTTAAATTTAAAGCATCACCAAATCTATTTACAAAAGTTTTAACTGGG
>CALKDE010000174.1 GCA_938082955.1 uncultured Pseudomonadales bacterium | reverse complement strand
ACATGACGGAAGTGGCGAATGCGGCCGTTGAACATCGCGGCTTGAAACAGCGGGTTCTTGTCCGGTCGATAGGTCACATCCATGTCCCCAACTAGATTGAACAAAAACCCCCCCATTTCAAGGCTGGAGAAATGTGCACAGAGCAGCAACACGCCCTTGCCCTGGGCTATAGCCGCCTCCAGGTTTTCCAATCCAGTCACACTTGTTCGAGACCGATAGTCTTCCGGTTCTCTAAACCAAGCGATCGCAACCTCGATAAGCCCTATACCGTTAGAGCGAAAAGTCTTTCTTACTAGTTTCTTGTGCTCTTGCTCGGAGAGTTCGGGGAAGCACAGGCGCAGATTAACCTCACAGATGTGCCGCCTCGATCTTGCGAAATAGTAGCTGAGCAGCCCCAGGCCTCGTCCGATACGAATCTGCAATGGATACGGCAGATGTGCCGCCAGCCACATGGCAGATAGGGCCATCCATGTCGGCCAGTAGCGCGGCGCGATGAATTGGCTTAGGGGTGTTCTTATTTGAGAGTCTTCAGCCACGAGTTACGCCAGCGAGCCCCGGGAGAATAAGGAGAATAATAGGTTTATCGCTCTTGCTTGCGCGAATTGTAGCAGAAGCCTAGAAATAACAGCACTTTACGAGGCATTGATTGTCTATCTGCCTATGTCGAGGGTAAAACCCACTTATTAGAGTAAAACTGACATATCTAATAGGGAATTCCCACTTTTTTTTAAAAATAGGGAAATTGGACTTCAAGTGAGGTTTTTCCTGTATTTATGCCATGTGATATCATCACCCGCCATAAAAAGCAGTAAATATACAGCCTACGAATATAGGAAACCTCTGATGAAACTTGAGATGCCCCCCTTTCAGCAAGCCAAGCTCTTGGTTATAGGCGATGTCATGCTGGACAGGTATTGGCATGGCGCCGCCTCGCGTATCTCACCAGAGGCGCCAGTACCGGTTGTGCAGGTTGGCAACCAAGAAGACCGTCCAGGTGGAGCGGGAAACGTGGCGCTGAATATTGCTGCTTTGGGTTCGGCGGCTACGCTTATCGGTGTTGTGGGTAAGGACGATAATGCGCAGGATTTGGAGTCTCGCCTTACCGCTGCTGGAGTCTATTGCGAATTTTTGAAATCAGAAGATAAGCCGACAATCACGAAACTGCGAGTAATTAGCCAGCATCAACAATTAATTCGACTCGATTTCGAGGAAAAGTTTGATGAGCAAGACGTAGCTGATCTGCAATCGCTCGCGGCTTCTCTTCTTCCAAGCGCGCAAGCACTCGTGCTCTCAGACTACGCGAAGGGTGCATTGCAAGATGTGGCCGCCTTGATCAAGCTTGCCAGAGGGAAAAATATTCCAATCATCGTCGATCCGAAAGGGACCGACTTTGAAAAATATCGCGGATCGACTCTGATTACGCCAAACCTGAATGAATTCGAATCGGTTGTCGGACCTTGTGCAAACGAAGAGGAACTCGTGCGTAAGGGGCTCAAACTAATGAATGACCTCGAATTGCAGGCCATGCTTATCACCCGTGGTGAGCATGGTATGACATTACTGCGTCCAGGCTCAGAGGAATTGCATCTGCCAGCACGCGCGCGTGAAGTATTCGACGTGACCGGTGCAGGCGACACGGTTATCTCTGTACTCGCCTCGGCACTAGCGGCAGGCGATGATATCGCCGAAGCAACAGCTATTGCGAACCTTGCTGCAGGATTAGTAGTCGCAAAGCTGGGCACCGCGGCGATAAGTGGCCCTGAATTACGCAGAGCGATACTGGCTGAGCAGAATTCTGGTATGGGTGTTATGACGGCGGAACAACTTAGTATCGCCGTGCATGATGCCAAAGCTCACGGAGAAAAGATCGTATTCACTAATGGTTGCTTCGATATCATTCATGCTGGGCACGTCGGTTATCTAAGCCAAGCGAAAAATCTCGGTGATAGACTCATCGTAGCGATCAATGCAGACGAATCAGTTACGCGACTGAAGGGGCCTGGTCGGCCAATTAACCCTGTTGAGCGAAGAATGGCCGTGCTCGATGGTCTAGAGGCGGTGGACTGGGTCGTAAATTTTGAAGAGGACACGCCCGAGGCGCTGTTGAAATCTTTGCAGCCAGACATTCTTGTTAAGGGTGGGGACTACTCTTTGGAGCAGGTTGTCGGCGGCGAGTATGTTCTTTCTTACGGTGGCGAGGTGAAAGCACTCGAATTTCTAGACGACTGCTCTACCTCGGCTATAGTAGAAAAAATGAAGGACTCGGGCTAGAAGGCTTTAGGCTAGCAGTAAGCAATAGAACATCGTTACTGAACGGCTTCTACATTTTCCTGCAGGTGCTTGGGATTTATAGTTCCCACGATCACGCTAGTGACACCTTCTTTGTCTAGCGCGAAACGTAAATTTCTTTCAGTGAAGTTAGCGCCAACAGAACTCTCAACGGCATCACCAGCTATGCAATCGTGGCCGCTATTCAACGCCTTCTTTACGAGAATTCCTTTATCGAGTGCGAGCGCATGATCGATCACTATAGCGTCGTCCTGCATTGAAGGATTGTAGGTCACCATCACCAAATCAAGCATTTCAACGGCCTTCATGCCGCCTTCCACAGTCTTGGTGGACATACCAACGGCTTTAATGAGGCCTTCTGCTTTGAGTCGCAGAAGGGTTTCAGCACAATCGCTGGATTCGAGAATCTTGCAGTCTTGTCCATCGGAATGAATCAAAACGATATCAAGGTAGTCAGTTCCTATGTCACGCAGACTACGTTCGATACTGCGTTGTGTATGCTTAGCAGAAAAGTCGTAGTAGGACTTCCCAGCAGTAAATTCTTCACCGACCTTGCTGCAAATAATCCAATCTTGCCGGTCTTTGAGGAGGCGCCCCAAGCGTTGCTCGCTGCTGCCATAAGCGGGTGCTGTATCGATGAAGTTGATGCCGAGTTCTTTGGCTTGGTCAATCAAAGCGGACACCTCCTCATCGGAAGGAAGCAAGAAACCACTGGGATACTTAACCTCTTGATTGCGGCCGATCTTGACCGTGCCGAAGCCTAGACAGGAAACCTCGAGGCCGGTTTTCCCCAGCTTTCTTTTTGCCAAACCCATTCGTTTCTAATCCCAGCGTGAAGTCGCAATCTCTGCGGCTTCTAGTACATCACTTAAATCCTGCTCAGCGGCAGCGGCAGCGGCAGTGCTTGAGGGAACAATTCCGCTAGCAGCGAAATGCTCAGTAATGCTATCGGCCAAATTCGGTGTAAGAGTTAGCTTCGTAGGCCATGCAACCAACACATTACTTTCTTCAATAAAGTAGGCGTTTTCCGGGCGATAGTTGTTGTTTACATTGGCTTCGGCTCTATCGATGGCAAAGCAGTGAAATTTCATTTCTGCAAAATTTATCCAAGGGAATAAAGTTGTTAGAAGCGTTCGGGCAGAATGAATCTGCGCGTTCGCTTCTTTGCCCACGCCGGCCTCGGCGATCTCACCGCCGAGGTACCAAACCGTCTCTCCCTCGGCATCGCTATGGGAGGTTACAGTTAGCGTCGGTGTTAGCTTAAAGCTATCTCCTATACAGTGTACAAAGACAGAAGGAAGGTTCTTTCCCTTTACATAGACCATGTTCAACGGCCTCAATTGGCTTTTTGGCTTCGCTAGGCCCGCATCATCAATGAGTTGCTGATTGCCCTTGCCAGCACTGAAAATAAACTTCTGTGCTTGAAGAGAAAATTGCGTGTCTGTATCACCAAATGAGACGGCATTGACCAACCCCGATTCATTACGCTCGAACGTATAGCTCCCAGGGCTTATTTTGAATATCCAGTCACGCTGCTTCTTGGTTAACACTTTTAGTAGGGAGTTGGTGTCTACCACAAAGTCCGGAAGTCTATAGAGCGTGCCCTCGACGGTGGCTGCCTTAAAGAAGTCTGGGTAGTCTTGCTTCTCTACCGCTGTAATTCGTCCGCTTAGGCTCTTGCTGCCGAGGAAGGTTTTAAGCTTCGAGCGAAATCCTGAGTCGGACCACATGTAGTAGTGTTCGCTGAGTACACGGCACCCTCTAAGGTCGATTTCTGCCTCGCCGGCTAGAGCGCTCCGCCAGCGTGCAGGCATATCGGATATGATAGTGGCCGCACCACTTAGGGCGCCATTTAGCGCATATTTGAGACCGCCATGGATAATGCCCTGTGAAGCGAGGGTCTGGCCACAGCCGAGCTTGTCAGTCTCCAGCAATATGGCGTGATAGCCTTGATCGCGTAAGCGGTTCAGCAACCACAGGCCCGCAATTCCGCCGCCAAATATGACGATGTCGGTTGAATAGCTCGATGTCATTCGTTACCTTGGCTCGGTGCTGTAGTTGATGCGTGGGACGTGAGTG
>CALKDE010000173.1 GCA_938082955.1 uncultured Pseudomonadales bacterium | reverse complement strand
CGAGCACCATGATTTTATCTTTATCGGAAGGCTCAGCCTCACACTCTTCTTCATAAGTTGAATACATATAGGCTGTAGAAGAAACGAATTCGGCGGCACAGGTATCTACCCGCTTATAAACAGGACGAATTCCCATTTCATGCCGTCGCGATTGCACAGCCTGCTCTGCTATTTCCAGAATCTGACTCAAGCGCATATCTGAGAAACCTTTCCTCTTGAGCATGCGCATGAGGTCATAGTCGACGTCCTGGAGAGACTTTTCTGCGAGCATCGTCTCATCATTGATTAGGTCTTCGATCTGCGCCAGGAACCAGCGATCAACGCCGGTCAGGTTGTGCACCGTGTCAAGAGACCAGCCGGCTCGGAAAGCATCAGCGATATACCAGATTCGTTCCGCGCCGGGTTCGGTTAGTTCTCGCGTTAAGATAGCCTTGGCGTCACTTAGCTTGAGGTTGAGTAGCGGATCCAAACCGCACATCCCGACCTCAAGCCCACGCAGCGCTTTGTGCAAGGATTCTTGGAAGGTTCTACCGATCGCCATAACTTCACCGACCGACTTCATCTGAGTGGTCAGGCGGTCATTAGCTTCTGGAAATTTTTCGAAGGTGAATCGAGGAATCTTGGTAACGACATAGTCTATAGACGGCTCGAAAGAGGCGGGCGTTACTCCGCCGGTTATTTCATTTCGTAGCTCATCTAGAGTAAAGCCTATAGCAAGCTTCGCGGCAACCCGCGCGATCGGAAATCCAGTGGCCTTCGAGGCGAGTGCCGATGAACGAGACACCCTTGGGTTCATCTCGATGATAACCAGGCGACCATCCGCAGGATTTATACCAAACTGCACGTTGGACCCTCCGGTTTCCACACCAATCTCTCGTAAGACCGCGAGCGAGGCATTCCGAAGAATCTGGTACTCCTTGTCGGTCAGAGTTTGCGCAGGAGCGACGGTAATCGAGTCGCCCGTGTGCACACCCATGGCGTCGAAATTTTCTATCGAGCAGACGATGATGCAGTTGTCGTTCGTATCGCGCACCACTTCGAGCTCATATTCTTTCCAACCGATTAGTGACTCATCGATTAGCAGCTCGTTGGTGGGTGAGAGCTCTATACCGCGCAGGCAGATTTCATCGAACTCTTCCTTGTTATAGGCGATTCCACCACCGGTACCGCCCATGGTGAACGACGGTCTGATGATGCAGGGGAAACCAACTTTCTCGAGTGCTTCGTGCGCCTGTTCCAGGTTCCGAGCAATGCCGTGCTGAGGCGTTTCCAAGCCGATCTTCTGCATCGCCTGGTCGAAAAGCTCTCGGTCTTCAGCCTTGTCTATCGCCTCGCAGCTCGCGCCAATTAGTTCAACATTGTACTTGTCCAAAATACCGTGACGATTTAAATCCAAAGCACAGTTCAGCGCAGTCTGTCCGCCCATGGTAGGCAAGATGGCATCGGGCCTCTCCTTCTCGATAATCTTCTCGAGCATGCGCCAATTGACCGGCTCAATGTAGGTGGCATCAGCCATCACAGGGTCGGTCATGATAGTGGCAGGATTAGAGTTCACTAAAATGACCCGCAGCCCTTCTTCCTTCAACGCCTGGCAAGCCTGTGCACCTGAGTAGTCGAATTCACATGCCTGCCCGATAACGATAGGGCCAGCTCCTAGGATTAATACACTCTTTAGATCAGTTCTTCGTGGCATGGTCGCGTTGTCTGTACCTTATGGTTAGCTGCTTTGCAGTCACGGGTTAAACGTTTTGGTCGAAAATGAGTAAACTGTTACTTTTGATTGGCCATCAATTCGATGAAGTGATCAAACAATGGTGCCACATCATGCGGACCTGGGCTTGCCTCCGGATGCCCCTGGAATGCGAATGCCGGCTTGTCTGTGCGCTCTATTCCCTGCAAGGAGCCATCGAATAAAGACTTATGTGTTGCCACTAAATTGTCAGGAAGAGTCTTCTCGTCGACAGCAAAGCCATGGTTTTGGCTGGTGATCATTACCGAGCCATCTTTTAGGTTTTCCACAGGATGGTTCGCACCATGATGCCCCAAAGACATTTTCACTGTGCTGGCACCGCAGGCTAACGCCATTAACTGACATCCAAGACAGATACCAAATAGTGGGATGTCCTCTTCCAGAAATTCCGCTATTGCCGCGATGGCATAGTCGCACGGCTCAGGGTCGCCGGGACCATTGGAGAGGAAAATCCCATGCGGCTTCATAGCCAGCACTTCACTGGCGGGCGTCTGCGCGGGCACAACAGTTACTTCGCAGTCTCGATCCACCAACATACGCAGAATATTGTGCTTAACACCGAAGTCATAGGCAACAACCTTAAAGCGGTTACCAGAATCGACTTTGTAGCCGGACTCCAGTTCCCAGACGCCGCCCTGCCAATCGAAGCTTTTCTTAACGCTGACCTCTTTGGCCAGGTCCATACCTTTTAATCCTGGAAATGCCTTCGCGAGTCGCAATGCTTCGAGCTCACCGCCCGCTTCAAGCGCCGCACCAGCAAGAAGGCAGCCATTTAGCGCGCCTTTATCGCGAAGCAAGCGCGTGAGACGGCGCGTATCAATTTCGGCAATCGCAACAACTTTTCTCGCTTTCAGGAACTCATCAAGTGACTGCTCATTACGCCAATTGCTTGCCAACAAGGGCAAATCACGAATAACCAGACCCGAGGCCCAAACCTGCCGAGACTCATTGTCCTCTTCATTAGTTCCGGTGTTGCCAATGTGAGGATAGGTGAGAGTGACGATCTGTTTAGCGTATGAAGGGTCAGTGAGAATTTCCTGATAACCGGTCATAGAGGTATTGAAAACCACTTCGCCACTGGAGCTTCCCTGAGCCCCAATTGCGACACCATGAAATAGGCTACCATCTTCTAATGCAAGTACCGCTGAGCCAGCCACTTTTTCTCCTAAACTGCCTTCATTGTTCTATTAATTGCGGGCGAAAAAAAACGGAATGAAGAATCTCCTCACTCCGTTTTTTTAATCGATTTGTAATGTTTTCAGCATTGTCATACTGAGCGAGTATTCTATAGATACATGCCCCATCTTGTCTACGCCGAACTTTCGAAAATCAAGTGAGAAGTGAAAAAAACTACCCTTCAGGCTAAACCATTCAAGCGTCATTAATGCTGAGCAATTGACGGGGTCTCAAGTTCTCCAACTCCAATGCCAACTCGTGCTACAGCGCCAACACATCCTGCATCGAGTAGAGGCCACTCTCCTTAGTCCCTATCCACTTCGCGGCGCGGACGGCACCACTAGCAAAGGTCATTCGACTGCTAGCCTTGTGTGTTATCTCGACACGCTCACCTAGGCCTGCGAACGTCACTGTATGATCTCCAACGATGTCCCCGGCCCTTATTGTAGTGAAGCCGATGGTCTTGCGATCTCTTTCTGTGCTGATCCCTTCTCTGCCGTAAACTGCGCACTCCTCAAGGTCTCTATCTAGAGTGTCAGCGATAACCGCACCCATCTTCAGGGCAGTTCCAGAAGGCGCATCCTTCTTATAACGGTGGTGAGCCTCGGTAATTTCTATATCCACTTCATCCCCTAGCACTCGTGCCGCTTGTTCCAATAATTTGAGACACAGATTGACTCCCACACTCATGTTAGGTGCGACAATAATAGGGATATTTGCAGCAGCCGTTTGGATGGCGTGTTGCTGGTCGCTGGACAGACCCGTTGTTCCGATCACCATAGCTTTGTTGTTCGCCTGGCAGTAAGCGAGATG
>CALKDE010000172.1 GCA_938082955.1 uncultured Pseudomonadales bacterium | reverse complement strand
AACCGCTCGCAGCTATGGACCCGCTGTGGTTCCTGAAGGCCAGTACTTCGTGCTGGGAGACAACCGCGATAACAGCGCAGACAGCCGTGTCTACAGCTTCGTGCCCAGAGAAGAAATCATCGGCCGCTCAAATTCTGTGGTTTTCTCTCTAGATAGTGACAATAACTATCTGCCGCGTGGCGAGAGATTTCTCGCAGGCCTCGATCAAAATTAGACATTAATCCAAATTCAACCCTGTGCTTCTGAATATGCAGCGCTACAGTTCTTCTATGACAAATATATGGCGCTCCACATTGAAGCAGCTCATCAAATTCGAAGTAATTTAGTTATCTTGCAATAAAACCGGCATGAATCGGGTATTGTTAGTAATGCTTTAACTCGTGTACAAGACGAAGCTCAAGGCAGAAATTTTTGTTAGAAACCCGTGAGGTAATCATGAATCCAAAAACGCAATCCCACGTCGGAATGATGAGCAAATTCTTGCTTAGCCTGATGTTGCTTGGGGGTTTCCAGGTTTCGATCGCACAGGATTTCGTCTGGGCTCCAGACTTTCCTATAGGCGCATCGATTCCGGAAATTTCGGCACAAGATCAGGATGGCAATGTTCAGTCATTCGACGGCTTAAAAGGCGAAAAGGGCATGCTCTTGATGATGAGCCGGTCCTTTGACTGGTGACCATACTGTAAAGCTCAGCTCGTGCAGCTGACCGAAATCAGTGATCAGATAGAAGCAATGGGCATCAATGTTGTTGCCCTAACCTTCGATTCAGTGGAGACGCTGAAGACAGTGCAGGAAGATCAGGACATTCAGTTCCCTCTTCTTCACGATGAAGAAGTCACCCATGTGAATGCCTTCGGTATTCGCAATGTAGACTACGAACCAGGGCACCGAATATACGGTATACCGTATCCCGGCATATTCCTGGTCGATCCAAACGGAGTTATTAAGGCCAAGTTTGCAGAAGAGAGATATCAAGACCGACCTCCCTTCGATGACATACTTGAGGCTCTGTCTGAACTTTAAATGCTGAAAAATTAGCGGGGAGTCGAAAGGCTTCCCACTTTTTTGTGAGCGGCGTAGCTAGCAGCGTTTTGACTACAGCAAAGTTCGCTTTGCCCTATTACCCTTTTCCCTTTGTCTCCACCAAATGTAATAATCTAGCCCAGCTTAAACGCGCAAGGCATGGCGCTCCTGTCAGGGCTAACTAAAAATAATCGAGGCAGCTGTCTCACAAAATAGCCGTAGAAATGGATTTGTCCTCACACACTAGCGTTAAGCTCAGCACGAGCCTTGTTCTCTTGGCGTTGGTTTTCATGGGATTCCCCTCATACGAGCTTCATGCTCAGTCGCCGCTCAATTACAACATTCCTAGAGTGAATACCGAGCCGCGTATAGATGGACAAATCGATCAGGGGGAGTGGAGTCAGGCCACGCGCATTCCCGTCAATATAGAAACCAATCCGAATGACAACGTCCCCGCCGAGGTGGAGGCACAGGCCCTGCTCATGGAAGATGGCGAGGTACTGTACGTCGCCTTCATCGCTCTAGATCCGGACCCCGATCAAATCCGCGCGTTCTATAGAGACAGAGACTCCATGTGGAACGATGACTGGGTGGCGATCATTCTGGACACCTTCAACGACGAAAGACGTGCATTCGAATTCTTTGCCAATCCCTATGGTGTGCAGGCGGATGCCATTCAAGACGATGTGAACGGCGATGAAGACCGATCTTGGAATGCCATATGGGACAGCGCTGGACAGATTAACCAGGATGGCTATGTCGTAGAGATGGCTATTCCGATGAAGCAGTTACGTTTTACGCCTAGCCAGAACAACCAGACTTGGGGCATCGATCTAGTCAGGTTCTATCCGCGTGATCGAGATACGCGAATCGCCAACAATCCACGAGATAGAAACATAGCTTGTTATCTCTGTCAGATTAGCAAGGCAGACGGCTTTGCCAATCTAACTCGAAGTAGAAATCTCGAGGTTATTCCGACTGTAACCTCCACCTCGGTAGAGAACAGAAACCCAGCTATGGGCGGTTGGGATAGCGAGAGTATCGATGCACAAGGCAGCCTCGATGTGCGCTGGGGAATTTCTCAAGACTTGTATCTCAACGCGACACTGAATCCCGACTTCTCTCAAGTCGAGGCCGATAGTGCACAGTTAGATATTAACAACACTTTTAGTTTGTTCTTCCCAGAGCGACGCACTTTCTTCTTAGACGGCGCAGACTACTTCGATACCTTTGAGCGACTCGTGCACACGAGAAACATTTCCGATCCGGACTATGGCCTAAAGCTCACGGGCAAAAGTGGAGGTCACACCTATGCTCTGCTCACTGCCAACGATGTAAACACGAGTTTTTTGATACCTCGTAGCCTAGGCTCCAGCGTTGCCTCACTCGGCGAGACTGAATCCAAAGTTGCGATTGGCCGCTATCGCTTCGATATTTTCGAAAATTCCACTATCGGCGCCTTGATTACAGACCGCCGGGCTGACGGCTACAACAATACCGTCAGCAGT